>JANOMD010000178.1:0-3538 GCA_031420135.1 Rhodoferax sp.
TGCGCACCAGCTGGGTCTATGCCGCACGCGGCGGCAACTTCGCCAAAACCATGTTGCGGCTGGCCGCCGAGCGCGACACGCTCCAGGTCATCAACGACCAGTTCGGCGCGCCCACCGGTGCCGATCTGCTCGCCGACGCCAGCGCCCACGCCATCCGCCAGCTGCTGCAACGCCCAGCCGACGCCGGGCTCTACCACCTCGCCGCAAGTGGCGAAACCAGCTGGTATGCGTATGCAAAATACGTGCTAGCCCAATCAGAACGGGCGCAAGTAGCTCCTGAAAAGATAGCGACTACCGTGCAGCCGGTGCCCACCAGCTCGTTCCCGACCGCCGCCAGGCGGCCGCTGAACTCCCGGCTCGACACCACCTTGTTCCAGGCCACCTTCGGTTTAAGCCTGCCGCACTGGCAGCCGGGCGTCGCGCGCATGCTGGGTGAAGTTTCGGGGACTTGCGAAAGCGCACGCCGACTTGCCAAATTGGGCGGGACGCAGGCCGGGCTGCAAAACATTGCTCGCCGCCAGAGTGACCCCGCGTGATGCTGGTTAACACAGTGCGGTTAATCGCCGCTTCCCTGTGGACCCGAGACAAAAGACTGCGCATCGTTGCCGCCGATCTGGGCTTGGCCTATGTCGAAACCAAACATTGAATCCGCACCTTGAAAAAATGACCCCACGCAAAGGCATCATCCTCGCCGGCGGCAGCGGCACCCGCCTGCACCCGGCCACGCTGGCTATCAGCAAACAACTGCTGCCGGTCTATGACAAGCCGATCCAGCCTTTAGCCAAGAATGGATATGGGCAGTACTTGCAGCGCCTGCTTCGGGAATCAATGGGAATAAATGCATGTAAAATGCATGCAGATTGATGTTGGCTTAACTGATCTTTCCCACGACTATGGCCTCCCTCCAAATTCGACATCTGCCCGACGACGTGTACAGCGCGCTGGCCTTTCGCGCCGCGCAGGCGCATCGGAGCCTGGCTCAGCAAACAGTCATTGAATTGCGCCGCAGCACGGACTCCAGCAGCGGCCAACGCAGGCGCGCCGTCCTGGAGAGAATCCGCGCCTCAATTGACGCGCAGGGCCCGCCAGCGGGACAGGTGCAGCCAGAGCAGCTCACCCAGTGGATTCGTGAAGACCGCGAGCGTCAGTAGCATGCGCGTGGTTCTTGATACGTCGGTCGCCGCCAACATCGTTTTGCAAACGCAGGCGGCTGCCGGTTTGATTGCCGAGCTTGAGCAGGCTCAGTTGGTGCTGGCCCCGACCCTGTTGCACAGTGAAGTTGCCAACACCTTGTGGAAGCAGGTGCGCTTTGGGCAGCTGGGTCATGACGACGCCATTGGCCTGTACCACGACAGCATTGCGCTGGTCGATGAGTTTGTGCCCGACCATGAACTGGCCATTCAGGCTCTGTCATTGGCCGTCAAACACCAGCACCCCGCGTATGACATGCTTTTTGTGGCGCTGGCCCAGCGCTTTGGCTGCACGCTGTTGACGGTGGACAGCAAACTGATCGCTATCGCAAAAAAAATAGACGCAACGCTGGTGAGAAGCTAACTGAAAGTCACCCCAGCCGCCATTGCTGATGTCCTCATCATCGAGCCCCAGGTATTCGGCGATGTGCGCGGCTTCTTCTATGAGAGCTTTAACCAGCAAACCTTTAACGAAGCCACTGGCCTTGACGTCAACTTTGTTCAAGACAAGCACGCCGTCCGCGCATTTATAATCTGTTCAACTTATGAACGCACCAATGCAGCCCGCGCAGCCCAAGGCACAGCAAGATCTGTCCTATTACTTGCTGCAACAACTTACCCAGGAGCCCGCAGCCAGTCAACGCAGCCTTGCCGAACGTTTTGGAGTGAGTTTGGGCAAGCTCAACTATTGCCTGCGTGCCCTGGTTGACAAGGGTCTGATCAAGGCCCGAAACTTCAGGCGCAGTGACAACAAGCTGGCCTATGCTTATGTCCTGACGCCTGCGGGCCTGGAAGAAAAAGCCAACCTGACCAAAAAATTTTTGCAGCGCAAGCTGGTCGAATTTGAGGTGTTGCAGAAAGAAATTGCAATGCTCCGGTACGAAGCAGACGCAGCAGATAGAGCAAAAGACGAATGACCGCACCAGAAGCACTTCGCGTTAACAATCCTGTTATTTGCCCCGTCATCCTGTGCGGCGGCAGCGGCACGCGGCTCTGGCCCTTGTCACGCAAGGCATTCCCCAAACAGTTCGTTCCTCTTGTGGGCGAAAAATCACTGTTGCAGCTGACGGTGGAGCGGATGGTGCCCTTGCTCGGCTTCAACGGCGAGGGCATTACCTGTGTGTCCGCTGAAGAACACCGTTTTTTGGTGGCCGATGCCGCCGCGCACGCGGGCGTAGCGGGGCATCAGATTTTGGAGCCGCAGCCAAAAAATACCACAGCAGCCATGGCTCTGGCAGCCCTGGCCGCTCCCGCAGATGCGCTGCTGCTATTTTGTCCGGCAGACCATCACATTCCAGATACCCAAAGCTTTGTTGACATGGTGCATGGTGCCGTTGGAGCCGCTCAGGCCGGGCAACTCGTTACGTTCGGCGTGCAGCCCAGCATGCCCAGTACGGCCTATGGGTACATTCAGAAAGGCCCGCTGGCCAAAGAAGGCGGCTTTAAGGTTGCGCGTTTCGTCGAAAAACCTCCCGTTGAAAAAGCCCTGGAGTTTTTGGCCAGCGGCCATTACCTCTGGAATGCGGGTATCTTTCTCGCAAGCGCACAAACCCTGCTGGATGCCCTGCAAACCCACGCGCCGGACATTCTGGATGTCTGCAGGCGTGCGCTGCAGCAGCCGCAAAAAGATGGGCTGTTCACACGTCCAGATGCCCAGGTGTTCGCCACTTGTCGCAGTCAATCTGTTGACTACGCGGTCATGGAGCGCGCCACCAATGTGTCGGTCTTTCCTTTTGAAGGCGTCTGGAGCGATGTGGGCAGCTGGAACGCTGTGGCGGCTCTGGCATCTCAAGAAGTGCAGGGCAATCAGGTTGGTGGCAACGTGCAGAATGCCCACCATTTGCATTCGCAAAACACCTATATCCACGCTGCGGGCCAACGCCCCGTGGTCGCATTGGGAACGCAAGACCTGTTGATAATCGACACACCGGATGCTTTGCTGGTGGCACACAACAGCCAGGCCGAGGCGGTCAAGGAAGTGGTCGCCAGGCTGGCGGCGCTGGACGCATCGCAAGCTGTACAGCATCGCCGTGTGGCCCGCCCCTGGGGCTGGTATGACAGCGTGGATGTGGGCCAGCGGTATCAAGTCAAGCGCATCACCGTGCGGCCTGGCGCAACGCTGTCATTGCAAATGCACCACCACCGTGCAGAACACTGGATCGTCGTGAGCGGTACGGCCGAAGTTACCAACGGCGACAAACGCATGATCCTGACTGAAAACCAGAGTACTTATATTCCTTTGGGTCAGACACACCGCCTCGCCAACCCAGGCAAGATTCCCCTGGAAATCATCGAGGTACAAAGCGGTGCCTATCTGGGCGAAGATGACATCGTGCGGTTTGAAGACA
>JANOMD010000179.1:0-12201 GCA_031420135.1 Rhodoferax sp.
AGCAGCCCGCGTGAAAACCAGCAACCCAACCCGCTTGGGCTGAAGGTCCTGCGCGCCGCAGGCATCCCGATTGAAGGCCTGCGCAGCAAAAGCTGGGATGAATTCGCCCTGCCCGGCGCGCCGGTGATGGACCTGGTCATCACGGTTTGCGACGACGCGGCGGGCGAGGTCTGCCCGTTTTGGCCCGGCCACCCTGCCACCGCGCACTGGGGTCTGGCCGACCCCTCGGCAGGCGAGGCCAGCGAACTCGTCAAACACGAGGCGTTTCGCCAAACCCTGTATGCCCTTCGGCGCAGACTGGAATTGCTGGTGAACTTGCCCGCGCAATCCGTTGACAAACTCCTGTTGCAAAGCAGCGCGCGCAGTTTGGCCAAATCATGAGCAACAATTCGCTGGAGCAAGCGAATGAAATTCGCAAACCAGGTCATCTCGATCAGCTGGCCGATGGGTCAACGTTGTCACAAAAATTGCTGGCCGAGTTTTTCGGCACTGCCGCCCTGCTCTGTGCCGTGATCGGTTCGGGCATCATGGCCGAACGCTTGAGTGGGGGAAACAATGGCTTGGCGCTGCTCGCCAACACTTTGGCCACGGTGTTTGCGCTGTATGTGCTGATCGAAACTCTGGCGCCTGTGAGCGGCGCGCATTTCAACCCCGTGGTCACGCTGGTGATGTGGTCAACAGGGAAGTTGGCCACGCGCAATGCGCCTGGCACGGCCGTGTTTTTTATCGTTTTTCAATTGCTGGGCGCAGTCCTCGGAGCCTGGCTTGCGCACTTGATGTTTGAGCTTCCCATCTTGCAATGGAGCAGCAAACTGCGCGGCGGTTTTGACACGGCGGGCCAGTTCACCGGCTCTGGCCAGTGGGTGGCTGAAGCGGTGGCCACGGCGGGTTTGATTTTTGTCATTCTTCGCTCGCCGCCTGGCAAAGCCAGCGCCCTGGTCGGCTGCTACATCGGCGCGGCCTACTGGTTTACCGCCAGCACCTCATTTGCCAACCCGGCCGCCGTCATGGGCCGCATGATGAGTGACAGCTTTGCGGGCATTGCGCCGGCCAGTGCGCTGGGTTTTGTGGTGGCGCAGTGCTTCGGTGGCGCCGCAGGTGTCGTGTTGGCCCGCTGGCTGGAGCCGCCAGGCAGGCGGAGTTGGTGATACTCTGAGGGCTTGGCATTGGGCTGGAGGTGCAAGCTGCCACCAGCGGGATGAGACTTGCGATGGAAAATCTTGAGTCGGCCATGCTGAATCGGGGTTACCCGCCTATGGACCTGAACTTTCTGACAGGTCCTCTGACGTTACCTGACGTTACCTGAGTCTAGAGGCGCTGAAATGATTGCCTGACATGAAACCAAAAATCTTCGCGGCATTGCTGGTTTTTGTGTTGCTCTTGCATTTGAGCGGACTGTCATGGTTTGGCGACCAAATCCGCGGCGCAACACCGTTGACGCAAATGACCGAGCCGATGTTCACCCGAACCATTGAACAGACGATAGTCGCCGCACCGCCACCTGCACCTGCTCCCACGCGTGCCATCAAAACCGCCCCAAAACGCACGCTCGAGAAAAAGCCGGCAGCCATCATCGCCCGGGCCTCAGAGTTGGCAACCAGCCAATCAAAGGAGTCAGCCGATCCAGAAACTAGTGGCACACCAGACACTCCCACAGTGCCACCGGCGTCGGCGGCACCTGAAACATTGACTGAAACTACGCCTCCCGCGTCACCCTCTGTGGACACCGCTTTGCCCGCTACAGCCAATTCATCGACCCCTGTAGACGATCAAACTACAAATGACACCTGGCCGCCTGATACCCGCTTGACCTATCGCCTGACGGGCAACTACAGGGGCGATCTCAGTGGCAGCGCGCGGGTGCAATGGCAACGCGAGCGAGGGAACGATTCGCCCCGCTATCAGGTTCGGCTGGACATACGCCTTTCAGGCATCTCAGTGGCGTCAATGGCCAGTCAGGGGCTGGTCATGGAAAGTGGCCTGCAACCAAAAAGTTATGAAGAGCAATTGCCCGGAACACGGCGCCGGTTGACGTTTGACGGGGCACAAATTCGTTTTCACAACGGCAGCGTCAGTACGCAACCCAATGCTGTTCAAGACACCGCCAGCCAGTTCGTCGAACTCAGCAGGAGGTTTGCGACCGGTCGAGAATCACTTAAACCCGGCAGTGAAATCAGTCTTTGGTTGGCCCGACCCGCAGGCATGGACTATTGGACCTACGACGTTATGGAGCCGGAGACACTGCAATCGCCCGAATTGGGCGCGATACAGGCGTACCGCCTCAAGCCTCGGCCACTTGCAAATCCGCGTGGCCCGATCATTGCGGAAATGTGGTTTGCGCCCAGTCTTCAGTACCTGCCCGTGCGGGTGCGAATTGGACTGGGTGACAATAACTTTGTTGACCTGATGGTTGACAAGATTGAGCAAAGTACGCATCCTGCGGCAGTCAAGTCTGACGAAGCACGGCCTGTTGACCCTACTTGAGGAGGCAGAAAAACCCGCATCGGCGCGTTGCCTTGACCAGTGCCACAATTGAGTCCAATCTGACAAGAACCGCATTTACGCAGAGATTCTCCACGATGAACAGTTACGCCCGAATTTCCCTGATCATTCACAACATGCTGCAGTACCGGCTTTCGCAAATTGCCGGAACGTGCGGATTCTCAGCCTGTTCTGCCTGGGTCGTCGGGACGACGCTGATTGCAGGCAGTGCCTATGCACAGGCACTTCCCGACCAGGGTTTTCAAATCATGAACGCAGGGAACATGGGCAATTGCATTGCCTGCCACGCATTGCCGGGGCAAACCGGAATAGTCAGTACTTTTGGACCATCATTGGAGAAGGTTGCCATACGGTATGGATTCGAAGAATTGCGCCAATGGGTGACGGATGCACGAAAAGTTAAACCTGACACCCTGATGCCACCGTTCGGTACAACCCAGGGAACCAACGCACCCTTGCGGGCGCAATCCATGCTTAGTGAAGAGCAGATTTTGCAGGTTGTAGCAGCCTTGCAGACTTTGAAATAGATACCCTTAAAATCATGAACCATTGGTCATTCTTGCCGAAAAATATGAACCGTCGTGACTGTTTCGGTTTGGTTGTGCTGCCTGTGGCGCTGATGCCTCAAAGTGTTTTAGGGCAAGCATTTATTGAGCAAACCACGCAGCGCGACCTTGAAGCGCTGAAGCTTAAAACTGACGGGATCACGCTCGACTTTCCGCGCCTGGCGGATACCGGTTCGTCAGTTCCCCTACAGGCCACGGTCGTGGCGCCCGCCGGCTTGACGATCAGAAGCATTGATGTTTTCTTGCCTGAAAATCCCAGTACACGTGCTCTGGTGCTACGCTTGTTGGAGCCGCAAGCACGGTACTCTTTCACGGTCCGGCTTCGCCTTGCTGCGAGTCAGGAGGCGTGGGTCGTCGCAACTCTGAACGACGGCAGCCGAATTGGTGCCAGTGCGCCGACCATCATCACATCGTCCGCCTGTTTTGATGCAAGCTGATTGTCCAAACCAAACCAATCCAACCATACTTCGCAACAATTTTTTATGGCAACCCAAATACCGTCACGACTGACTTTTGTGGGCAGCATTCGCCCGGGCAACACGGTTGAGGCCCGCTGGATTGTTGGGCACCCCATGGAAACCGGGTTTCGCATTGATGATTCCAAACTTCGAATTCTTCGCAATGTCATCACTCAAGTGCGGGTAACAGTCAACGGCAAACCGGTTCTTGAGCTGGAGCCTAGCACTGGAATGGCGGCAAATCCCTACCTTGCTTTCCCCATCATTGTGCCCGCCCAGGGTGGATCCGTGACAGTCGAATGGCTGGACGACGCCGGTCAAAGGGGCTCTGTCCAGCAGCCCCTGTTACTGGAAAAATGAGATTCCCAGTGGGTCCATTAGTGCGCGCATTCCGGCGGGCATTCTGGCGTCCATTTTGGCTATTGGCCGCCACATTTCCTGTTTGGGGTTGGACAGCAGATTGGCCGCAAAGCCCCAAACTCAGTGGCAACGCGTTTTTGCCACCCGGTTTAATGCAGTTGCAAGCAGACTCACTCAACAGCCCCGTGGCACTTTGGCTCGACCGGGGCGCAGCTCAGTGGATCGACTCCAGCACCGGACCCAGTTGTCAAAGCTGCCATGGCTCGGTTGACAACTTGAAGGCGACCGCTGGAACATTTCCGCGCTTATCAGCCAAACCTCAAGCCAAAGGCTCAACCCTGATAAACCTTGAGGATCAGATTGCGGCTTGTAGTTCACGTGATGGCCGAATTGCTGCCCGGGTTGAAGAAGACAATCTGCTGGCACTCAGCGCCCTGTTGAATAATGCCGCAAAAGGCTTGGCAATCGATGTGAAAGCACCACCTGGCGAAAATAACGCGTGGCAGATTCACTTGAATCGTGGTGCCCAACTTTTCAGCACCCGACTGGGTCGCATCAACTTGGCATGCGTGCACTGTCACGATCAAAACGTGGGGCGCCAAATGCGTCTTGATGTCATAAGTCCAGGCAATCCGACCGGTTTTCCCATCTACAGGATGAGCTGGCAGCGGCTCGGAAGCATCGAGCGACGGCTGCGCGCTTGCTACTCAGGCGTACAGGCAGTGCTGCCGCCGCCGGGGCACACCGACCTGCGAGACCTGGAACTCTTCTTGAAAGTGCGGGCCAATGGATTGCCGCAGGATGGGCCGTCAATTCGCCGGTGAATGACTTGCCTGTTTGAAAAATACTGACGCCACAGCACCGCCTTGGCATCAAGCCGCATCAAGCTGCTGCTCCAGTTTGTGCAGCACCTGATAGCAGTTCATCACCTGGGCCACACTGCTGTTGGGCTCACGGCCCTCCTTGATCGCTGCGAAGAACTCGCGGTCTTGCAACTCGATGCCGTTCATGCTGACTGCAACTTGACTCACGTCGATTTTTTCTTCCTTGCCGGTAAATAAATCGTCATACCGCGCCAGATAGGTTCCGGTGTCGCCAATGTAGCGAAAGAAAGTGCCCAGCGGCCCATCGTTGTTGAAACTCAAACTCAAAGTGCAAATCGCCCCATTGGCTGCCTTCATCTGGATGCTCATGTCCATGGCGATGCCCAAAGCGGGATGGATCGGGCCCTGCACAGCGTTGGCTCGGACGATGGGGCTGCCGCACTGGTAGGCGAACAGGTCCACCGTGTGCGCTGCATGGTGCCACAACAGATGATCGGTCCAGCTGCGCGCCTGGCCCAGGGCGTTTATGTTGGTGCGCCGGAAAAAGTAGGTTTGCACGTCCATTTGCTGGATGTTGAATTTGCCCGCCTTGATTTCCTTGTTCACATACTGGTGGCTGGGGTTGAAGCGCCGTGTGTGGCCGCACATCGCCACCAGGCCGCTGGTTTTGGCCAGGGACACCACCTCTTGCGCGCCCTGGAGGGTGTCGGCCAAGGGGATTTCCACCTGCACGTGTTTGCCGGCTTTCAGGCAGGCAATGGTTTGCCCGGCATGCATCTGGGTGGGCGTGCACAGAATGACGGCGTCCACCTCTTTGAGCGCCAGGCTCTCGCTCAAATCGGTGGCAACATGACCAATGCCGTATCTGGCGGCCACTTCCTGGGTCTTTTCAAGATCGCGCCCGATCACCGAGACGACCTCCACGCCTTCAATGTTGCTGATGCCATCGATGTGCTTGATGCCGAAGGCACCTGCGCCTGCCAAAGCAACTCGAATCGTCATTTCAGTTGTTCTCCAGTATGAGGTGGCCCACAGCGGTATTGCTGGCAGGCACGTGGTAGAAACGGTGTTTGACGGTAGGCGCTTTTCCGCCGGCCACATCAGACATCGCACCGCGCGCCACATCTGACATCGCACCGCGCGCGATGAGCCACATCACCATCTCAATGCCTTCACTGCCAGCCTCACGCACGTAGTCGATGTGCGGCTTTTTCGCCAGCGCATCAGGGTCGGCAATCAGTTGGTCGAGGAAGGCGTTGTCAAACTCCTTATTGATCAAGCCGGCGCGCGGCCCTTGCAATTGGTGGCTCATGCCGCCGGTGCCCCAGATTTGCACCTTCAAATCCTGGTCATAACTCTCAACTGCCTTGCGGATGGCCTTACCAAGGTTGTAGCAACGCTGGCCGCTGGGAGGCGGATATTGCACCACGTTGACGGCAAACGGGATCACCGGACACGGCCAGGCAAAGTCATCTGCCGAGGGCTGGCCACACATCAAATTCAAAGGCACGGTGAGGCCATGGTCCACGTCCATTTTGTTGACAATCGTCAGGTCAAAATCCTGCTGGATCACCGACTGAGCAATGTGCGAGGCCAGATCAGGATGGCCGACCACGGTCGGCACGGGGCGCGGGCCCCAGCCTTCGTCAGCGGGCTGGTAGGAGGCTGCCGTGCCAATCGCAAAGGTTGGAATCATCTCCAGGCTGAAAGCCGTGGCGTGGTCGTTGAAGACCAGAATAATCACATCGGGCGTGTTGTCCTTCATCCATTGTTTGGACGGCTCATAGCCTTTGAACAGCGGTTGCCAATATGGCTCAGTGGTTTTGCCCAAGTCAATTGCAGCGCCGATGGCGGGGACGTGGGAGGTGTAGACCGAAGCGGTAATGCGTGCCATGGCTGGTTTGACTTTCGTTTTGAAGTTACAGCAGGCCGGTGCCCGTGCCTTGCGGCTGGTGCTTGGCCTGGGCGCTGCCGTCTTCACCGACAACCCGGTTGCCTTCAACCGACCGGCCACCGCCGATCATCATGTCGCGGTATTCAATCTCGGTCATGCCCGTCATGCTGCCGGCCATCTGCTGGAAACTCTTGCCGTGCGTTGCGCCGAGCTTGGCCAGAAAATAGATATTGCCCCCTGCGGCAATGGCGCGGTTCAAGTCCACCGTCAGCACGGCCTGTTTCTGCTCCTCAGTCATCGGCCATTCATCCACATAGGCGCGCTGGTTGGCCTTGAATCGTTCGCGGTTTTCAGCCTTCATGAGCGACATGCAGAACTGGTTGAGGGCATAGCCCTTGCGGCTTTGCTCGGCATCAAAAATGGTTGTGCCGGGCACGTCCAGGTAGTTCTTTTGAAGAGACATGTTCAGCCCCAGTTCATTTGGCCCAGTACAGCCGCGTTGGATTGTCCACCAGAAGCTTGCGCTGCAACTCCGGCGTTACCGCAATGTGCGGGATGAAATCGACCAGCAGACCATCATCAGGCATATGGTCTTTCAAGTTCGGGTGCGGCCAGTCGGTGCCCCACAGCACACGGTCAGGGAAGGTTTCAACGATTTTTCTTGCGAAAGGGATCACGTCCTGGTAGGCGTTCTGTTCGCCGTTCAGGGCCTTGGGGCCGGTGACCGACAGGCGCTCGGGGCAGCTCACCTTGCTCCAGACATTGGGGTGCTGCTGCATGAATTTCACGAACAGCGCGAACTCGGGACCATCGACAGGCTGGCTCACATCCGGGCGGCCCATGTGGTCCACCACCACGGTCGTAGGCAGTACCGTGAAGAAATCCCACAGCTCGGGCAAGTCCACGGCCTCAAAATAAATGACAACATGCCAGCCCCAGGCCCTGATGCGGCGGGCGATCTCCAGCAACTCGTCTTTGGGCGTGAAGTCAACCAGGCGCTTGACAAAATTAAACCGCACGGCGCGCACGCCCGCCGCATGCATGCCCCGAATTTCTTCATCGCTGACACTGCGCCTGACCGTTGCCACGCCACGCGCTTTGCCCTTCGAATGCAGCAGGGCATCGACCATGGCCCGATTGTCTGCGCCGTGGCAGGTAGCCTGCACCACGACATTTTTATCAAAACCCAAATGGTCGCGCAAAGCATACAGCTGCTGCTTGCTGGCATCGCACGGCGTGTACTTGCGCTCAGGGGCGTAGGGGAACCCAGCCCCAGGGCCGAAGACGTGGCAGTGCGCATCCACTGCACCTTCGGGCAGTTTGAAGCGCGGTTTGGCGGGGCCCGCATACCAGTCCAGCCAACCCGGAGTTTTAACAAACTCAATCGACATACTTCAAACCCAGCTTCTCCAACGCGGGCCGCATACCGTACATGTCCAGTCCCAAAATGCCCTGCGCCAGCCTGGCGCGCTTCTCGCCCTCATTCGCTTCGCGCGCAGCGGCCGCATCGGCCACACGTTGCGCCCACGGGGAGGGAACAACCACCACGCCGTCGTCATCCGCCACGATGGCATCACCAGGGTTCACCAAGGCATCAGCGCACACCACCGGGATGTTGACTGACCCAAGCGTGGCCTTCACCGTGCCCTTCGCACTGATCGCCCTGCTCCACACGGGAAAGCCCATGCTGGTGAGCTCTCTCACATCCCGCACGCCACCGTCAATGATCAGCGCTCGCGCACCACGCGCCTGGAACGAGGTGGCCAGCAGGTCGCCAAAAAAACCGTCGGTGTTGGGCGATGTCATCGCCGCCACCACAATGTCGCCGGGTTGAATCTGCTCGGCCGCCACGTGCAGCATGTAGTTGTCACCAGGGTGCAGCAGCACAGTCACCGCTGTGCCGCTGACCAACGCACCCGCGTAGATCGGGCGCATATAGGTGTTCATGAGGCCAACCCGGCCTTGCGCCTCGTGAACGGTGGCAGTGCCAAATCGGCCCATTTTTTCGACCGCCGCTGCGTCAGCTCTTGTGATGTTGCGTTTGACCACACCCAGCGTGTTTGCCAGTTCGTACATGATCACTTCCCCTTCTTTTTCAGTGCAGCATCCAGGCGCGGGAAAACACGTCGCGCATTGCCTTCATATATTTGGTAGCGGTCAGTAGCGCTCAGAATCTTTGACGCTTCAATGTAGCGCTTGGTGTCGTCATAGTAATTGCCGGTTTGGGGGTCAATGCCGCGCACGGCACCAATCATTTCACTGGCAAAAAGCACGTTTTTCACGGGGATCACAGTGTTGAGCAGGTCAATGCCAGGCTGGTGGTAGACGCAGGTGTCAAAGAAAATGTTGTTGAGCAAGTGTTCTTCCAGCAAGGGCTTTTTCAACTCTTGCGCCAGGCCCCGGAAACGGCCCCAGTGGTAAGGCACCGCGCCGCCGCCGTGCGGAATCAAAAAGCGCAGCGTGGGGAAGTCTTTGAACAAGTCACTGGTCAGGCACTGCATGAAGGCCGTGGTATCGGCATTCAGATAGTGCGCACCCGTGGTGTGAAAGCAGGGGTTGCAACTGGTACTGACGTGAATCATTGCAGGAATGTCGTACTCGACCATCTTCTCGTAAATGGGGTACCAGTGCCGGTCGCCCAGAGGCGGCGAGGTCCAGTGACCACCCGATGGGTCGGGGTTCAGATTGATGCCCACATTGCCGTACTCCTTGACGCACCTTTCCAGCTCGGCAACGCAAGTCCTGGGGTCCACACCAGGCGACTGGGGCAGCATGGCGGCGGGAATGAAATTATCGGGGAACAGTTGCGAGACGCGAAAGCATAGCTCGTTGCAGATCGCCGCCCAAGTGCTTGACACATTGAAGTCTCCAATGTGGTGCGCCATGAAGCTGGCCCTCGGGCTGAAGATGGTGAGGTCTGAGCCCCGCTCGTTCATCAGTTTGAGCTGGTTCTGGATGATGGTTTCACGCAGCTCGTCGTCGCTGATTTTCAGGTCTGCAACTTTGGGCATCAGGCTCGGGGCTTTGATGCCCTCGATTTGCTGGTTACGCCAATTTTCCAGCGCTTTGGGGGCCGTGGTGTAGTGGCCGTGGCAATCGATGATGATGGGTTTTTGTTGGCTCAATGGTGCCTCCTCGGCCTTAATCTGAAGAGTCGGGCGCTAGCGTCATGTTGCCCTAGTTTTCGAGCTTGCCGTGGCCCGTCAGCCACTGCTCTGCATTCAGGGTTTCCGAAAGCATGTTCGGATGCTCCTTTGTCCAGAGCATGAAATCACCCTGGCTCATCGGTTTGGCCGTGAAATAACCCTGACAGATGTCACAACCAGCATCCTTGAGCACTTGCCACTCTTCGAAAGTCTCGACGCCCTCAGCCACGGTCACAAGGCCCAACCTTTTGGCCAGGGCAATGGTCGATTCGACGACTAACCAGCGCGGCGTTCCCAGTACAAGTTCCGTGACAAAAGTACGGTCAAACTTGAGTTCGCTGAAAGGTGAACTCACCAGACGTTGAAGTGACGAAAAACCGGTGCCAAAATCGTCCACTGAAAGTTTGAAGCCCGCCATGCGCAATCGAGCCAGGTTCTCCAGGGCGGCAGCCAGGTTGCTGTTGGCCGCACTCTCAGTCACCTCAATCATCAGGCGTTCGACTGGAAAGCCAAGTTGCGCGACGGCCTGTATGAAGCGTTCGGACATGGTCGGCTGATCCAGCCACGCCGGAGATACGTTGACGGCGATGCGCCCCGGGAGCCACGAGGCATCGAGCCATTTCACGGCCCATGCGGCGCTGCGAAGAATGGCCAGCGAGAACGGCTCCACCAACTCTGATTCTTCAATGGCCTTGATGAACCCGGCCGGCGACACCAGGCCAAGCTGAGGATGACGCCAGCGGGCCAACGCCTCGGCACCGGCGAATTTGAAATTTGCAAAATCAAGCTGGGGCTGCAGGAAGGCTTCAAACTGCCCCGCTTCCAGGCCCGCAGCGATTTCGTCAAGAGGAATGCTCGGCAGGGCGGGTGCCAGATCAGATGGCAAGCTGCCATAAAGGCGCAACGCGTCCACCAGCGGCTTCCTTGAAGCAGGCTTCTCAATCAATGCGAGCAGTTTGATGCCTTGCTCGCGGGCCAGCCATTCCACCGCCGAGAGCAAATTGCGTTCGACCGAAGACAGCACGACAACACCCACGTCAGGCGCTCGCATGCCGATCTGGCGCATCAGCGCCAATCCATCCATCGTCGGCATGTCCAGATCGGTAAACACGATGTCGATCAAAGCGTCCTTGTCTTCCAGCAAAATAAGTGCCTGGGCGCCATTTTCGGCTTCCACAACGCGTCCGACACCAAGCATTTCAAACGCGCGAACCAGCACGCGGCGTTGCAGCGAATGGTCCTCAACCACCAGCACTGTCAGTTGCGCAAATTCCAATTGTTCTGTGGTCATGCTATTGCCTCCCTTAATTTCTATGCTGCCTCGCAATGCGTGCATCCAGCCGCTCGCACTCCTGCCGCAACGACGGCCAGGCATCCGCCACACGCTGCCAGTCACCTGCCTGCGCCGCCCGCTCCAGCAAGCCTGCCGCGTCTGCCAACCGGGCCGAACCAACCGTGCGCGCCGCGCCCTTGATGCGGTGCGCCGCGCGGCGCAGCTCGTCAATCGAGACGCTGTCCACCGCCCGCGCGGCGGTTTTTAAATCGTCGGCGTTGGTCCTTCGAAATTCCTCAAGCAATTCCTCGCGCAGCGTGTTGTCGCCCATGACCAGTTCTTCAAGTGCACCGAAGTCAGAGGCAAGTGGTGCTTCAGGAAAATCCATTGTGACCACCTGCGCCAATGGCAACCACTGGTCAAGCAATTGTTTTAGTGTAGCCAACTCAACTGGCTTTGTAATCACTTCGTCCATCCCAACGGAAAAGCATTGCTGGCGGGCCTCTCGCGATACATTGGCGGTGCAGGCGATGATGGGAAGCCGGGTTTTCATGCCAGCTTCGAGTTTCCGGATCGCAGCGGCGAGCTGATAGCCGTCCATGACCGGCATCTGGCAGTCAGTGACCATCAGGCCGAAGCCGCCGTCCTGCCAAAGTGCCAGCGCTTCGCGACCGTCGGCGGCAGTTTGCACGGCGTAGCCCAGCGCGTTCAACTGGCGTGCCAGCATGCGCCGGTTGATCGGGTGGTCATCAGCCACCAGCACCAGCCTGTCCTCGGCACGGGCCGCATCGACAGTTGGCGTTTGCACCCCTTGCAGCGTCTCGGCAATGAAGTCAATGGCCGGCGGCTTGGGGGCGTTTGATGCCTCAACGCAGGTGCGGCGCAGCGTCAATGTCAAGCCAATTCGTGTGCCGACACCCGGTTTGCTTTCAACACCAAGGGAGAGCGCCCACCTTCTTCAAACCATTTAACCGCAAGCGCCACGCTTTGATCGGACAATATTGGTAAATCGCTTACACGTGAAAGCCCGAGCCGTTCGGACCGATGCCCGTCGCGCGACAGAGTTTCGTGCCCCAACACGGTCATGTTGTTTTCCAGAAACCAGCGAACAAGAGCCGCACCCTCGCCGTCGGGAAGGCTTCCGGCATCGTCAGACATCGCGCCCAGCATCTTGCGCC
>JANOMD010000180.1:0-7405 GCA_031420135.1 Rhodoferax sp.
TGGAGAGCTGGGGCGACGACGTGCCCGAAGGCAAACTCACCTCGTTCACGATGGCCGTGAAACGCGAAGAGGGCGAAGCAGTGGTCTTCGCGTGGGTGGAGTGGCCGTCCAAAGCCGTGCGTGACGCAGGCTGGGAAAAAGTCATGGCCGACCCGCGCATGGCCAATGCGCCGATGCCCTTTGATGGCAAGCGCATGATTTACGGCGGCTTTCAAATGGTGATGCAGGCTTGACTCTTGAAACTGAATCGACTGCTTTTGCCTGTTGAAAAAACAACCCAGCTATTAATTTTGGAGTGAATAATGCATACGCCCGATAGCAACACATTGCACGAACTACTGTTGGAGCGCACCTTGCAGGCACCCCGCATGGCGATCTGGCGCTGCTGGACCGAGCCTGCTTTGTTGGAGCAGTGGTTTTGCCCCAAGCCCTGGTTCGTCAAGGACGTGACGGTCGATCTGCGCGCAGGCGGCGCGAGCCGAATGACGATGTGCGGCCCAAATGGTGAATCATTTCCCAATCAAGGTGTGTACCTGCACTTGGAGGAAGGCAAGCGCCTGGTGTTCACCGATGCGTTTACCAGCGCGTGGATGCCGTCTGGGAAGGCCTTCATGGTCGGTGACATCACCCTCGCAGACGCACCCGGCGGCGGCACGCTTTACAAAGCCGTTGCGCGGCATTGGAATGCGCAAGACCGCGCCGAGCACGAGAAGATGGGCTTTCACCAAGGCTGGGGAGTCGCTGCCGATCAGCTTGAGGCATTGGCAAAGACGCTTTGACCAAAACCTTTGTCGCACGTTCAGACTTCTCCATCCCGCCAAGCGGTTCACTCCCCCTAACGTCCCGCGCTTGCGCACCTGCGTCCGAATGTCAATTTACAACGCAGAATTGTCAGCCGGGTCGCTGCTCCCACTTGAGAGCAAGCGCATCGCGGTGCTGCTGTTGTCCACGCCGGATGATGCAGCCTGGCGACACGCACTCGAAGTTGACAATATCCTGCAGAAGAAGACACCTGCAACGGCCCGCCGGCAAGCCACACTCATCCGTAAACGCCTGATGACCCTCGACGGGTCGGCATGGAAAGAGATCGCCGGGAGCGGCAACGAGGTAGCACGCCAGTTGTTGTTGGCATCTGCGGTCAAGCACAGCCAATTGCTGGGTGATTTCATGCTCAACGTGTACGCCAATCGGCAGCGCCGCCTTGAGCCTGCGCTTGCGCCAGGTGACTGGCACGACTTTCTTGCAGAATGCGCCCACCGCGATCCGGCCGTGGCAGCCTGGTCTGACTCAACTAAGGCAAAATTGTTTCAGGTCATCGTGCGCATCCTCGCCGAAGCCAAGTACCTTGAAAGTGCCCGCTCGATGAAATTGACGCCCCAATCCCTGCATCCTGATGTGCGGCGTTACCTCACCGCAAGGCACGAAACCTATGTCCTGGACTGCCTGGAGCGCGCCACATGACCCTCAGCCTTGACGAGCGCCTGAACCAGATCTTGCCGCGAATCACGTCCCGCGACTTTCTTGACAGCAAGGGCTTGGGCAACGAAATTGGTTTTTGGATTTTTGACTATCCGCCTGATCGTGAAATGGATGTGCGTGAATTTTTGTCAAGCACCGTGCTGCCTGCCCTGGTCAAAACAGTGCCACCCATCAACGCTGCCACTGTCGATTTGCTGAAGTTGGTGACTGCATTGCTTGAAGAGCGAAACTTGCTCGACAAAGCGATGGTGATGCAGCAGAGCAAAGGCGATGACAGCACTCTGGCAGAGCTGCGCAGGGTGCTGAAGGAAGACAGACTCGCCCAGAGCATCGCCACGCAATTCGACATACCCCGTCTTGATTTGATGATCTTGACGGGCGTCGGCTCGGTCTATCCCCTGCTGCGCACCCATACGCTGCTGTCAGCGCTTCACCCCATCATGGGCAACACTCCCTTGCTGATGTTTTTTCCGGGCAAGTACGATGGGCATTCGTTGCGTTTGTTCAATACCCTTGCTGACGACCACTATTACCGCGCCTTCCGGTTGGTACCTGAATCGAAATAACGTCCAGCACAGATTTCTCATGCCAGCCAATCACGGATAAATCAAAAAATGAAAATCAGAGACCTGTTCCTCAAGCCCATTGACCGCCCAATCAACGGCGTCATCAAAGTCGATCAAATGGATGCCGCCAGCGTCTGGCAAGAGCTCGAAGAATATGTGGTGACCAAGCAGATCAGTGACTACCTGCGCCGTTTCTTTGACGCCTACCTTGCGGCTATCGACCGATCCAATGACGCTGCCATCACTGACCGCATGGGCGTCTGGGTCTCGGGGTTTTTTGGGTCGGGCAAGTCGCACTTCATCAAAATACTGTCCTACCTGCTTGAGAACATTGAGGCCACCAATCCCCAGACCGGCGAAAAACGGCACGCCGCCCAGTTCTTTGATCACCAGAAGATCAAAGATGCCATGTTGCTTGCCGATGTTCAGCGCGCCGTACAGGGCACCGCCGACGTGATCCTCTTCAACATCGATGCCAAGGCCGACAGCAAGTCTGATCGCGATGCCATCCTGCAGGTCTTTCTGCGG
The DNA here is from genome assembly GCA_031420135.1 of Rhodoferax sp. Taxonomy (GTDB): domain Bacteria; phylum Pseudomonadota; class Gammaproteobacteria; order Burkholderiales; family Burkholderiaceae_C; genus JANYCG01. The sequence goes on from JANOMD010000180.1 coordinate 2,574, forward strand.
GTGTTCAATGAAAAGCTGGGCTTCTGTGCTGACGCTCCTCACATTGCCGACCTTGAGCGCCACCTAGTTGCCAAGGGCGCTTTTGACACCTTCAAAGAAGTATTTGCTGCATCCAACGGTAAAACTTGGGAGCAGGAGCGTGATGCCGTAGGTTTCCTGCGTGATGACGTGGTCGCCGCATTGGCCCAAGCGCTGAAAATGACACCCGAGTCAGCCAACCGCTGGTTTGACAATAACCAAGACGACTACCGCATCAACATTGAAGGCTTCGCCAGGATGGTTAAAGACTATCTGGCCACTCGCCCTGTCAATCACAAGGTAATTTTTCTGGTGGACGAGGTGGGTCAATTCATTGGGGCCAATTCCCAGCTCATGCTTAGTCTGCAAACCATCACTGAGCAGTTGGGCACACAGTGCAAGGGCCGCGCCTGGGTCATCGTCACCAGCCAGGAAGACATCGACGCAGCTATTGGCGAAGCCAACAGAGCCCGAAGCCAGGATTTCTCCAAAATTCAAGGTCGGTTTCATACCCGCTTGTCGCTCGCCAGCAGCAACACTGATGAAGTCATAGGTGAACGACTGCTGGCCAAGACTGAAAGCGCCCACGTCGAGCTTCGCGATGTGTTTGCGGGCAAGAGCGATGTCATCAACAACCAGCTCGCATTTGTGGGCAATTCGGTCAGTCTGCGCGGCTACAAAGACGCCGCCGAATTTGTCGCGTGTTACCCGTTTGCACCTTACCAATTTACCTTGTTGCAAAAGATCTTCGAGTCGATCCGTAAGGTGGGTGCCACGGGCAAGCACCTTTCCCGTGGCGAACGTTCGTTGCTCGACGCCTTCCAGTCCGCAGCAGTTCGAAATGCTGACCACGGCACCGAGGTGCTTGTTCCGCTGTATGACTTTTACCCGTCCATTGAGAGTTTTATTGACGGCATGGCCAAGCGCTCGATTGACGAAGCGCCCAATAACCCCGCCCTCAAGCCCTATGACGGGTTGCTACTCAAAGCGATGTTCCTCATTCGCTACATCCCCGACATCATCAAACCCAATGTGGACAACTTGGCTACGCTGTGCATCGACCAGATTGATGCCGACAAACTTGCCCTCAAGCGCAAGATTCAAGAAAGCCTCGCCCGGCTGGAGCAGCAGCGACTGGTCAGCCGCAATGGTGACTTATGGTTCTTCCTGACCAATGAAGAGCGTGACGTAGCCCGTGAAATTGGTCACGTAGAAGTGTCCGCCGCTGAGAAGTCGCGTCTGCTCGCAGAGCTGATTTTTGAAGAAATTTTGAGCGCGCAAACCAAAGTCCGCCACCGCGACACCAAGGCCGATTACGAGTTCAACCGCTTGCTCGACGGCGCACCCTGGCGCCAAGCCAGCCATGCCTTGAGCTTTGAAGTGTTGACCCCCTTGGGGGATGATTATGAAAAGCTCCAGCCCGCCAAGTGCATCCTGCGCAGCAGCGAAGGCGCAGGTCGCGCGATGGTTCGCCTCGCCGAGGGTGATCGTCTGGACATAGAACTCGCGCTGTACCAGCAGATCGAAAAATACATCGTCAGCCCCAAAGCCGACCAGGCCACACCGTCGCTCAAACGTATCCTTTCAGACCGCAAAGACGAAAACCGTGAGCGCCGTCAGCGCTTGGTGCATCAGCTTTCAGAACTCATGATTGCGGGCGATTTTTACGCGCTGGGTCAATCGGTCACCATCAAAGCCGCAACGCCTGCCACCGTGCTCGATGAGATGCTCAACTACCTCATCACCAACACCTACAGCAAGCTGCCCTACCTCAAGGTGCGCCAAGCAGACCCCATGGCCGAGATCAAAGCCGTGCTGATGGCCGATGACCTGGGCCAACACGCGCTTGGGCTTGACGGCGATGCGGGCAACGCCCTCGCCGTCAAAGAGATGCGCGACTACCTGCACCTTGCCGCCAGCCAGACCCGCGTGCTGCTGTCAGACGTGGTGGACCGCTTTGCCGGCATTCCCTGGGGTTGGAAGCCCGAATGGGAAACCGTGCTGCTGATCGCCCGCCTGTTCATGGCCGGTGAAATCAAGCTCATGTTGGAGGGCTCTGACCTCGACCCCGCGGCCGCCATAGAGCCGCTCACCAAATCTGCCCGCTTCAAGCAGTTGTCCATCCTCAAGCGCAAGACCGCTGACGCGACGGCCATCAAACGCGCGCGGGAGCTGTACAAAGACCTGTTTCAAAAGCTGGGGCGCGAAGAAGAAGACAGCCTGGTCACCGACTTCCGTGCCCGCTTGGGTGAATGGCAAGCCGACCTGAAAAGCTACACCCTCACCGCTGCCACCCCGCACCACCCCGGCAAACATGCCATCGATGCAGCGCTCGCCCGCATTGCCCACCAGCTTGCCGTGCGCGACAGTTTTGCCTTTATCGAAGCAGTGCTGGGCTCACAAGATGAATGGCGGGACACCGCCGACGAGATTCACGACCTGGTCAACTTCTATAAAACGCAAATTACCGCTTGGCGCAAGTTGCTCGATGGTTTGCGCGCCTTTGCCGATAACCGTGAAGCGTTGAACAAGGTGCCGCAAGCCGCCACCGCCTTGGCCGAGCTCACCCAGATCCGTGATAACCCCAAGCCCTACGGAAAGGTCAACCGCATCGAGCCGCTGCTGGCTGGTGTGGCGACCATCAATGAACAGCTGGCACAAGACAAACGCGAAAAAGCCTTGCTCGCCACCGATGTCAAAATCGCCGAAGTGCAGGCAAAGCTGGACGCGGCAGGTGCCATGCCCGACCTCAGCAACAAAGCCCTGCACCCGCTGCAAGACCTGAAAACCCGCATCGCGAGCCAGACCAGCATCGCCCAAATTCTGTACCTGCAAGGCCAGGGCGGCGACGCGATGGACGACGCCTTCGCCCTCATCGAATCTGCTTTAGCCAAATCTGAGCCTCATGTCGCCATGCCGGGGAGCAACGCCAAGCCTGTGAGCACCGGCCAGCCCAATGTGCCTCTACCCGTTGCCAAAACCACGCGCGTCATTCGTGCCGCCGATTTTTCGGGCAAGACCTACCTTGAAACCGAAGCGGATGTAGAAGCCTTTTTGAAAAAACTCAGAACCGAATTGCTAGCTGCCATACAAGCAGGTCAAATGGCGCGCCTGCAATAAATAAATTTCTATAGAAAGTATTGTGCTACATTATTTCTATTGAAAACGAATTGCATCATGTCCGCAATCACTCAAAAAACCTCCAAAAAACCCGAAGCCGCCGCCGTACTCAGCAAAGCCGTCGCACGGGCTGCGGAGCGGCTTGATGTGTCCAAGTCCCTGTTGGCCAAGGTGCTGGGTGTCAGCCCTCCCACCATTTCCCGGCTCTACAGCGGCAACTACCAGCTCGACCAGGGGCGCAAAGAATGGGACTTTGCCTTGCTCTTTGTCCGCGTTTTCCGCTCGCTTGACTCCATCGTGGGTGACGAGGCCACTGCGCGCAAATGGCTCACCAGCGAAAACCGGGGTTTGAACGCCAAGCCCATCGAACTTATCCGCAATACCGAAGGTTTGGTACGTGTCGTTCAATACCTGGACGCCAGTCGCGGGCTCGTCTGAAGCGCGCCCTTGGGCGGGCGCGATATGGCGCATGGTAGAGGCACAACACATTGCGTCCACCATGAAGATCGTGGACAACGACGACGAGCAAGACCTGTTGGAAGCCCTGCTTGAAGGCAGCAAACCCGCCCAACCCGCCAGTGCCGTGCCGCTTGACTATCTGCTGGCCACCCCGTTTCGCTACAACCCCTTGCGCGGCGGTTCCCGTTTTCGCGCCTTGACCGATCCCGGTGTGTTTTACGGCGCAGAATCGGTGCGCACCGCCAGCGCCGAGCTGGGCTTCTGGCGCTGGAAGTTCCTCAAAGACGCAGTTGACCTTGAAAAGCTGGAGCCCGTCGCCCACACCGCTTTTGCTGCAGATATCAGCACCCGGGTCGTCGATCTGCGCCAACCGCCATTCAGCGCGGATGCTTCGCGTTGGCTGCACCCCACCGACTACAGCGCCACCCAGGCATTTGCTCAGGTCGCACGCGACGCCACTGTCGGCGGCATTCAATACCAGTCTGTGCGCGACCCCAATCCCGCCTGGTGTCTTGCCGTGTTGACGCCGCTGGCGTTTTCAAAACCCAAACCGCGCGCAGCCATGCAGACCTGGTGGCTTGCCGTGCATCAGGATGCCGTGATCTGGCGAAGAGACAACGAGTCAATGACATTTTCTGCAGCCTCCTGGCGGTGACCAGTGCCTGCGATGCCCCACCAAAATACTCTCGGTTTAATAGCTGACTATGCAACAAATACGAGGGCTATAGCCCAGTTTAGTAAATGAAAAAAGCCAAACTCAAGTCCTACGCCCCTCAAGCGCGTAAAGACTTCATCGCCGCCGTCACCGCCCGCGCCAATCTGCTGGGCCTGTCTGACAAGGCGGGGATGCTGGAAGTGGCTGCCAGCCTGCCCCAAGGTGACGTGACTGTGATTGCCGGCCAAGCCTGGCCCGTGAAAGTCCATAGCCAGCGCGACCAACTCGTCACCCGCATCCGCAAAGACGGCTTCGCCCACACCATGGAAGCCGTGGCCTACACCTGGTTCAACCGCTTTGCCGCCTTGCGCTACATGGAGCTGCACGACTACCTGGGCCACGGCCACCGGGCGCTGTCCAGCAGTGCAGGGGGCTTGCCCGACATCCTCACCCATGCCACCGATCTGTCCAACGGCGGTGCCGCCAATGCTCTCCCAGGCCTGAACGCCACCAGGGTCACCGAACTCAAACTCGTCGGCAACCGCGATGGCGAGCTGTACCGCATGCTGCTGGTGGCCCA
>JANOMD010000181.1:0-24878 GCA_031420135.1 Rhodoferax sp.
CGACGCATTTCTGACTCAACTGCCGAGATTTTTTTGATCCAGTTCCCCACGTCAAAATCGTTGCAGCATGTGGGTTTGTGGACCAATGGGGTGGATCAGTTCAACATCGGTGCCTTGGTCAATACTGCATCGGCGACAACAGGCAGAACGCGGAACCTCAATTGCGGCTGTTTAAGAGCGGGAAATCGCTCTTTGGGGGAGGAACTTCAGTTTAAGGTTGCAAATTGCAACCTTAAAGATTCATTCTCCTTGTCGTTCAACTGAAACATGAAGTCGTCTAGGAAGCGTTCGCGGTTGCGATTGACTTGCTGCTGACGTTCGCCGTCAACGCCAAGGTCATGGTCTTGAGATCGGGCACCGGCCCGCTGGCGACTGCAAAGCCGAGCTGGCGTGCCAGGGTCTTCATGCCAGCGTTCTCATAAAGGCATTGACCTGCCAATACTGCCGTCCCGCGGGCGCGAAGGTAGTCGATCATCTTCACCAGAAGCAGGCGGCCCAGGCCCTTGCCTTGCCAGGCCGTGGCCACCTGAATGGCAAATTCAGCCTGCTGGTTGTCCGGGTCGCACAGGGCCCGAACTTCACCCACCATGGTCGATTCGCCACTGGTAGACGGTGCAATCGCAATGAAACTCATCTCCCGGTCATAGTCAATTTGCGTGAATCTTGCCAGTTGTGATCTTTGCACGTCTCGCTGCGACATGAAAAACCGCAGCCGCATGTCGGCTGGCGTGGCCAGCGCATAGAAGGCCATCATGCGGTGGGCGTCCTGCGGGCGAATCGGACGCAGCAGCAGGTCGGCGCCGTCGATCTTGACCGTCGCTTCAAGTTGGGACGGATAGGGTCGGATCGCCAGCCGGCTGGCCTCGCCCGCAGCCACCGGGCGCAGCCTTACCCTGGCATCGACCGCCAGAACGCCGGCTTCGTCCACCCACAGCGGGTTGATGTCCAGCTCGGCCAGCCAGGGGAGATCGCAGGCCATCTGTGACACCTTTGTCAAGGTATCGAGCAGCGCGGCTGTGTTGGCAGGCGGGCGGCCGCGGTAGCCCGCCAACAGCGTTCCCAAACCGCTTTGGCCAAGCATGTCCTGCGCCAGTGTGGGATTGAGTGGCGGCAGCGCGACCACATGGTCTTGCTTGAGCTCGACCGACGTGCCGCCACTGCCGAGCAGCATCACCGGACCAAACACTGGGTCGGTGGCGATGCCGATGATCAGCTCGTGCGCGCCGGGCCGTTTGGCCATGGCCTGCACCGTAAAACCCAACACCGTTGCCTGTGGCTTGAGGCGCGCCACCTGCTCGCTCATTTTGGTGGCGGCGGCTTTCACTTCAGCGGCAGACGCCAGCCCCAGTGCCACGCCGCCGACATCAGTCTTGTGAACGATTTGCGGTGATACGATTTTGACCGCCACCGGGTAACCGATTTCATCGGCGCAGGCAGCAGCAGCGTCTGCATCCTTGGCCATGCGGGTCGCCACGGTGGGAATGCCATACGCGCGCAGCAGCGCATGCGCCTGGGCCTGATTGAGCCACTCGCTGTCAGCGCACTGCGCGTCCCGGTACAACGCAGCAACGCTTTGGCCATCGGGCGTCAGATCGGCCAGCGCAGCCGATGGAATCTGCTGCAAAGCCGCCGTGTTGCGCGCGTGGTTGACGCATTGAAGCCAGGCTGCCACGCTGCGCTCAGGTGTCTCATACCCGGAGATGCCCGCCGCCGCCGTGGCCGCCCGCGCCCCGGCCACCGCCGCACCGCCGAGCCAGCAAGTCAGGACCGGTTTGGCAGTGGCCTGGATCAGCGGCAGGCAGGCGGATGCGATATCAGTGGCGGGCACAATCGCCGTGGGCGCATGCATGAACAGCAGCGCGTCCACTTCCGGCGCGTCCAGCAGCACACGCAAGGCGTCCTGGTAGCGCGCCGCCGGGGCATCACCAATGATGTCAACCGGGTTGCCGTGTGACCAGTTCGGCGGCAAGCAGGCATCCAGAGCGGCCAGCGTTGTTGCGGTCAAGACAGCGAGCTTGCCACCGCCCTGCGCCAGCCTGCGGTCCACCAGCGCATCTGCGGCCAGCACGCCGACGCCACCGCCGTTCGTAAGAATGCACAGCCGCTCACCCCGCCACGGCCGCGCATGGGCCAGCGTCTCGGCAGCGTCAAACAGGGCCTCCAGCGTGTCCACGCGCAGCATGCCGGCGCGCCGGACCACGGCGTCAAAAACCGCATCCGAACCAGCCAGGGCGCCGGTATGGGACGCCGCGGCTTTGGCGCCTTCTGGTGCGCGCCCAGCCTTGACCACGATCACCGGTTTGTTTCTTGCTGCGGCGCGCGCGGCCGACATGAACTTGGGCCCGGATTTGACCGATTCTGCGTACATCAGGATGGCGCGGGTATTGGCGTCGCTGGCCAAGTAGTCAAGCACGTCGCCAAAATCGACGTCGGCGCTGTCGCCCAGCGAAATGAAATGGGAAAACCCGATCTGGCGGCTGTTGGCCCAATCCAGCATGGCCGTGGCCAGCGCACCGGATTGGGTGACAAACGCCAATCGCCCAGCCAGCGCATTGCCCGGCGCAAAACTGGCGTTCAGGCCGATTCCCGGCACCAGCGCACCAATGCAGTTGGGACCCAGAATGCGCAGCAGCCAGGGCCGGGCGGCGTCCAGCATGGCCTGCTCCAGTGTCCGGCCGTCATCCGTGCGCAGTTGCTTGAGCCCGGCGGTGATGACGATGGCAGCGCGCGTGCCCTTGCGTCCCAAGGCGTCGATCAAACCGGGAACCGCCTGCGGTGGTGTGCAGATCACCGCCAGGTCAGGGGCGGTGGGCAGTGCCTCAACATCGGGCCATACCGGGAGCCCATGCAGGCTGGTGTGGCGCGGATTGACCGGCCAAATCACACCCTTGAAGCCGCCATTGAGCAGGTTCTGAAACACCACCGCCCCCACGCCGCCTGGGCGTTCAGATGCGCCTATCAACGCTATTGATGCGGGCTGGAACAGTTTTTCAAGATTTCGGACAGTCATGGGATCCCTTTGGCGTCATTCACGCCCTGTGTGATGCGCGCAAGGGTATAGGCAGTCGCGATAGCCGACCTTGTCCTGGATCAACTCAGCCGTTCAGCAGCCCGAAGTGAGTCACCAGCAAAGGATCAGGCGGGCAATCAACTACCGTCTGTGTGGAATCGCACAGACGGAATTTTCCTGATTGGGTACAACCCATGGCATCTCCATTTCAGGATGCCTTCATGAATCAACCGGTATTTACCTTCTCGCCGAAAGTCAAGTATTTGAAGCCGCACAACCCGGCACCGATGCCGCAAAAAACATCGAGCTTCACCGACAGCATGGCCGCAGCGGCCCTCGACGCTGAAAAACCGGCACGGCCGGTGCTGCATTTGCCAAGCCATCGGTCCCGACCGGCTGCTAAGGTTTTGAAATCTCTGTGAGCGCCTGCGCGGCGGGGCGGATCTCCGAGCTTTCAACGGCAAAGTCCCCCAGCGCCACAATGCCCACCAGGCGCTTGTCGCGGTTCACCACAGGCAGGCGACGCACCTGGCGTTCGCTCATGATTTTGGCGGCCTGCTCAACTGAATCATCGTCATAGGTCCAGGCGATGCCGTCAGACATCACATCGCGGATTTTGGTGTCGGCGCCCAGACCTTTTGCAACCGCGCGAATGGCGATGTCGCGGTCTGAAATGGCTCCGATCAAGCGGTCGTCCTCGGCCACCGGCAACATGCCAAAATCGCCATCGCGCATTTTCCTGGCAGCGTCCCCAATGGTCATTTCGGGACTGACGAATTGAACGTCAGGACTCATCAAATCTTTAAGAAGTTGCATGCTCTTTCTCCGGTAGACAGTTCGAATTCAAATCCACTCAGTTCTCCAGCACCAGGGTTGCAGTGTCGGTAACGGTGGGTGGGTAACTCCATCATCTGCCATGCCCACCGCTGCGTCTGTCAGACGGAAATCCGAAGCGCTGTCAGTGGGTTCTGACGGCTCATCGCGCCAGGTAACCTCCGTCTAACGGGTAATAGGAACCAGTGACGAATGCAACTTTGTTTTTAAGCATGAAAGTCTCTCCGTGTTCCAGAAAAATGGTGCCCAGCATCCAGAATGGAGTGGACTCACGAGTCGCTGGCGCGTGGCTTTCTTCTGGAGTGGTTCGCATCATTTCAACTCCTTGAATCGCCACGCCTTACACTTTGTCGGCCACCATGCACACGCCCGCCAACGCCTCTATGGACAACCTGACTCGCAAGGACTTGTTGCCAACCGCCCACTCGCTGGCGTGGGTGCTGTTGCTGTTTGGTTTGGCCATCGTCCTGTCGCGGCTATACGCCGTGCCGATTGGCGCTGTGCTTGGCGACCACGGCCGCCTGGGTGTTGCGATTTTTTTTGCCACCACGGCGCTTGCGGTTGTGGTGCCGCTGTTCAGCAACCTGCCACTCGTGCCCTTCGCCGTGTTGCTGTGGGGGCCGTGGTGGACAGCCCTGATCATCATGGCCGGCTGGGTGGCGGGTGCGGCCATTTCCTTCGATCTGGCGCGTCGGGTGAGCCCGCTGCTGTTGCGGACATTTCCCAAGGTGACCCGGTATGCACGCATCGACCGCCTGATCCACCCGCGCCACCACCTGCTGTCGCTGCTGATCCTGCGCATGACGTTTCCGGCAGACATCCTGTCGTACGTCCTGGGCCTTTTCAGCCAAAAGACCACGCGTTTTGAGAACGTGCTCTCCACGGCCATCGGCGGTGCTCCTTTCGCCCTGTTGTTCGCGTTTTTCCCAGTGTTGCCATGGGCGCAACAGGCCCTCGTCCTGCTGGCAGCCACGGGGGTCTTCGCAGTTTATGCGGTGTGGGTGGTGCGCAGCCACAGGCCATCGCCAACGTAGGTTGCACTCATGGAAGTTCCAGGCTCACGCTTTTGGCGCTTCCACATTCGCCGAGCGCGGCAAAAATACGCTCGGGCTTGCGCCTCAAACGCCAGCGGGGCGCTTTCCGGGTCTGGCCGTTCTTTCTATCGGGCGCTTGGATTCACGTGGAGACCTCGTGGAATGCGTGTCTTCCCGAACCTGGTCGCGCCCTGGCGTTGCCTCGGTTTGCCCGTGCAACGGATAGTCCTTGGGGTTTTGAGGTTCGGGCGGTGCATGCAGAGTTTTGGAAGAGGGATTGGGATCGGGCTGTTTCATGGTGGGCGCCTGTCAAGTGGGTGGGGTTGCGTTAAGTTGGGCCAAGGCCAACGCCTGAACTGTCGTCGGTGATTTGCCGACTGTCTGTGTGCTGGCGAACAAACAGCCCTTGGATTCAATGATCCCAATAGTTGGCGCGGCCATAGTGCTTGAAAAAACTTTCTTCCTGGTTGCGGGCCAGGGGTTCGGCAGGGTTGTAGGCCGGCGCATCCTGCACCGCCTGGCGCGTCAAATTGATGGACACCTTGGAGTCTGCCCAACTGATGTCTTCAATCCACTGCGGCGCAATCAGCACCTTGCGGCCAAGCCACCAGTTGCTGGTGTCCAGAACCAGATAGCGGATGGCCCAGTTTTCTTCGTCCAGCAACAGTCCCTGAACATGGCCAATGTCGCCGTCGGTGGCGTGGACATGGTAGCCCGCCACCGCGTTGCAACTTCGCAAGTGCGGGTCGTCCTCTGCGTTCGAAGCGCCTGATTGGCGCGCCTGGTCGCGTTCTGCTTCGGGCCGGATTGGCTCTGCGTCTGGCGCGTAGCCCTCGTAGCCGGGCATGATCATGTTGGGCCCCATTTCGCCGCCCCACAGACCGGCCCCGCCCCAGTAATAAGGGTAGTTGTAGTAGCTCAGGTACTGCATTTCGTGCTGACGCGAAACCGGTTTGTCGGTATCAATGTCAGGGCTGTTCCTGACTTGCTCTTGGGTCATTGAAACCGGCAAAACCTTGTCTGCCCAGTTCGGGTAGCCAAGGGCGATGGGCGAGATCAGCACCCTGCGGCTGGCCAGCCAGGTCCCGGTTTCAACCACCAGGTACCGGATGACCCAGGCGCGATCGTCAAAATAGAAGTCCTTCACATGGCCGATGGTGCCATCGGTTGCCTGGATGGCGTAATCCTTCAGGTCGTTTGTCAAGCGCAGCATGGTTGATTTCCTCTTCAAAAAAATCGTGACCCGCTGAATTGGGCCGTGCGCAGCGAGTGCGCGCGACCCCGATTCGCGTGAAGGCACTTTGAACTCGTTCCGGTGTTGCCGTCTGTTCGGTGGCGAACACAGCGAAGTCGTTGGAAAGAGCTTCGCGTTTGCTGGGCGTGATCGTCGGAGGACTGGCAGGCAAGGGCGTGGCGGCAAGTCAACCCTTGATTGGGCCGGAGCCAAAGGCGCCTCGATAAAAATCATATCGCGGGCAATATTAAATTACGCCCAATCTAGCGCGAAATCGCTGGTTTTTGAACTTTTTATGATAAAATAAGCCTCTAGCTCTCGTGTTATATAGATAGTTAGCTATTTAATAAGTAGCAATTCTCTGTTCAACAAGGTCCGATATGCAGACCCGTGGCCGATGCCGACTTGCATGGACTGCTGAATGTCGCTGCGCCATCGCAGGTTGACCAAGGCCGCGCGCAACAGGTATGCTGCTAAAAAGGAACCATCCATGCGCTATCGACTTGTTTTTAGTCTACTTGCCAGTTTTGCGCTGTGCGCCTGCAAATCGCTGCTGCCCAGTGGGAGCGTTGAAGTGAGCGCTGGTTTTGCGAGTTTTGAGGAAGCCCGGCTTGCCGCCGAACGCATTGTTCCGTTCAAAACGCCGACCCGTGAACTCAATGCCCTGGGCTTTGACATCTTTGCAGGTCAAAATGTGACGCTGGTGTCCTACCCCGAAATTGTGGTGCGGCTCACCCCCCATCCCGGCGTGCCCATCAGCAGCCTTGACAGCGGCGTTCGCCAGTGCATTGATCTCCAGTTGGCGTGCCGGGGGTTTGTGTTCCGTTTTGAGCGCGAAGACCGTAAACGCGAAGGCGGCTTCTGGCTGGACTTTTTCAATGTGAGCCGGACCACCCATACCACCGGCTGGAAATTCGAGGCTCTGATCGTCCTGAGCGACGACACGGTCCTGTTCCGCAATTATTCAGGGCAAGCCCGCATTGACCGGGTCGAGCAACAGACCAACCCGCTGGGGCCATTCCAGCCGGCGGGAGAGGGTGCCGGCGCTTCATTGCTGCGCTGAATCAGTTTCGGGCAACCCCCGATTCGCCGAAGCGCCAGGAAAAATGCAGGCAGGCGGTCACGCTCATGATTTCTGCAGCACGGCTCCCGCTGTGAAACTTGCCGAGGCGCAAAAGCACATTCGGTCAGCCCACTGGGCTGTCAGCCAGTATCGGCATACAAGTCGCGCCGCGTCAGTGGAACCGGCCAACGGCCAGAATCGCGCTTTGACGCAAGGATCTGGTAAACGCCGGTGCCACCCGATTCAAATTCCAGTGCGCAGGCCGCCATGTACAGCCGCCAGATGCGGTAAGTCGGCTCATCCACCTCGCGCAGCGCTGCGTCCCGGCTGGCTTCGAGGCGCTGCACCCAATGCCGCAGGGTCAACGCATAGTGGGGCCGCAGCCCCTCTACATCGTGAATTTCAAAACCGCAGCGCTCCATGCCAAGCTGGATGTTGCTGACGCAGTCCAGTTCCCCGTCCGGAAAGACGTAGCGGTTGATAAACTCGCTGGCCACGGTGTTGTTCCAGCCTTCTTCGTCGTGGGTGATGCCGTGGTTCAAAAACAGGCCGCCAGGGTGCAGCACCCGCATGACCGACGCCAGATAGGTGGGCAGATTGGCCAGTCCGACGTGCTCGAACATGCCGATGCTGGACACCTTGTCGTAAGCGCCTTCGTCCTTGAGGTCGCGGTAGTCGCGCAACTCCACCGTCACCTGGCCTTCCAGGCCCTCTGCCACGATGCGCTGCTGGGTGAACTCGAGCTGTTTGCGGCTCAGGGTAATGCCGTGCGCGAGCACGCCGTGGTGTTTGGCGGCCCAGCAGATGAGGGCACCCCAGCCGCAGCCAATGTCCAGCAGGCGTTCGCCGGGCGCAAGGCGCAGCTTGCGGCAAACATGCTCGAGCTTGTTGCGCTGGGCCTGGTCCAGTGATTCGTCCTCGGTTTTGAAATAGGCGCAGGAATAGACGCGCTCGGTGTCAAGCCACAGGCGGTAGAACTCGTTCGATACGTCGTAATGAAACGAGATCGCCGCACGGTCACTGGCCTGGGAATGCCGGCGTGAAAACCGGCTGGCGATGCGTTGCGTCAGTGCGTCAGCCCATTTAAGCCGGGCACCAATCTGTGTCGGCAGGTGCCGGGCGTCGCGCAGCAGGGCCAGCTTGTCGCGCCAGGTCAGGGTCAGGCGCTCAAAATGGGTTTTTAAAGAAATCGCGATGTACAGATCGCCTTCGAAATCCAGCAGCCCCCGAAAATAAGCATCCGCCAGGCGCACCGGGTCGCGGTCCAGCACCAGCCAGCGCAGCACCGCCGGGTCGCGCACGATCAGCGTGATAGTCGGCGCTTCACCCGTCGGCGCATGCAACACGTCATTCCAAAGACGCAACGCTGCGGCACCTTGGTAGCCGCGCATCAGGCGGTCAAAAATCCGGATGGCGGGCTGATGTGCTATGGCCGAACCCAAAGCGATATCCGTTCCTGCAGAAAATGAGTTGTTCATTGAACTACCTCCACAAAGTGACCCGCACGGGAAATAATCGCTGACTTGCCTGAATCTCGCCCCAAGCGCTTATTTTGCTCGTTTCGCCGGCTCGGTGCAGTCGCTGAAGGCGGTGCGCTGCGGCTGATTTGGCGGCTACTGGTTCCATTCAGTTCCCCCTATGGAACGGGCAGTTGTGCCCGTAACGCCCGCAATTCCCGTTCCAGAGCCTCGATATGGTTCAGGTAGCCCAGCAACATGCCCATGCTGAACACGTCCAGGTCGAAGTCCCGGCGCAACTGGCTTGCGGTGCGCAGGGGGACGACCCATTCGGCACTGAACCGGCATATCGTCTGGACCGGTGCCAGCGGCACCAGCGCGCCGTAATCCACCAACTCGCCCAACTCGGCGGCGCTCAGGCCGCAGACTTGTGACAGATCGGTCAGCGTAACGGTTTCCCGGGCATCCAGCCAGGTCACCTCAGCTGCTTGTGCTTGCATGGGGCTGCTCCTTGGCGCGGGTCGCGCGCGGTTTGAAAGATGACACTTTGGCCAGCTCGCTGTACAGTTCCCGCTCGCGCTCGGTCAGTGCCGCCGGCATGTCGATATGGACGACGGCATAGAGATTGCCGCGCCCGCCCCGGCCATTGGCCAAGCCCCGATCACGCAGGCGCAGCTTTCGCCCCGAACGCGTCAGCGCGGGCACGGTGAGCAGCACCGGCTGGTCCAGCGTGGGGACTTCGATTTCTGCGCCCAGTGCGGCCTCCCAAGGTGTCAGGGTCAGGTCGAAATACAGGTCATGGTGGTCCGCCCGGAACACGGCATGGGGCGCGAGTGACAGATGCACGTAGATGTCACCATCCGGCCCGCCGGCGCGCCCTTTGCCGCCCTTGCCACGCAGTCTGAGCTTTTGACCCTCGCTGACGCCTGGCGGGATGGTGACCTGCAGGGTTCGCACGCTGTCTGCGTCTTGCAGATCCAGATTCAGCGTGGTGCCGCGGTGGGCATCTTCCAGGCTGACGCGCGCAGCCGTTTCGAAGTCCCGGCCTGGCATCGGCACCGCGTGGTGCTGCGCATTTCTCTGGCCCCGGCCCAAGGCCGCCAGCAGGTCGGCCAGGTCCATTTCATCCAGGCCGAAGGCGCCGTCGGCGTGTTCCTGGCGCCACTGCGGCGGCGGCGCAAATTCTTCGCCTGCCGGGTGGCGCCCCAACTCGTCGTAGGCGGCACGTTTTTCCGGATCTTTCAGCGTTGCATAGGCCTCTGCGGCATCCTTGAACCGGGCTTCCGCTGCGGGCGCTTTGGACATGTCGGGGTGATGCTGGCGCGCCAGTTTGCGATAGGCCTTCTTGATCTGATCCAGGTCGGCATCACGGGCAACACCCAGCGCGGCGTAATAGTCCTTGTATTTCATCGCAGATTGCTCAATGCATGCGCATTCCAAAAGCTGTGGTCAAGCCGTCCAGGTCGAGGATGCGGATGTGGCGCTTGTTAACCTGAAGCAGGCGCTGTTTCTGGAACGCAGAAAAGGTGCGGCTGACGGTTTCAATCTTCATGCCCAGGTGGCTTCCAATTTCGGCGCGCGTCATGCGCAGGTGAAACTCGCTGGCCGAGTAGCCACGTGCCTTGAGCCGCGCGGCAAGGTTCAACAAAAATGTTGCCAGCCGCTCCACTGCGTTCATGCTGCCCAGCAGCATCATCAGGCTGTGCTCGCGGACGATCTCGCGGCTCATCAGGCGGCTGATCAGGTGCTCGTGGCCGCTCCCGGCAACCGTCATCTGCGCCACATGGGCGTAGGGAATGGCGCAGACCTCGGAGTCCTCCAGGGCGGTGGCGGTGGTGCCGTGCCTGCCCTGGGCAACGCCGTCCAGCCCAAGCTGTTCTCCGGCAATGTGAAAACCACTGACCTGCTCGCGGCCATCGGCCAGCGTCAGGCTTGACTTGAGGGTGCCGGCGCGCACCGCGTAGATGTACTGGAACGGGTCGCCTTGCGCATACAGCACCTGACCGGCCTTGATGCGCTGGTGCGCGAACATCAGGCTGTCCAGCCGCTGGACTTCGACGCCCGTCATGCCACAGGGCAGGCAAAGGTCCCGCAAATGGCAGGCTGAGCAACTGGTGTGCAAGGGTGCCAGCGCCGTGACCGGGGCCACCTGCTGCATTGGCATGAAGCGCACAGTGCTGGTGGTGTCCGTGTGGGTGGTGGCGATCATGGTTTTCTCCTTGGGGTTGAGCGGGAATGTCAGTTCGCACGCTGCTGCGACACGTTCTGAATGGTCTGGACCAGTTGGTCGAACTCGGCGTTCTTGTCCAGAAAGTGCACTGCGCCTTCGATCCGGTAGATCTTGCGGTAAGCAGGCCCCGAGTTGTTGCTGAGCACGATAAAGGCAGTCTGCGGCGCTGCCTGACGCACTGCGCGCAACACGTCAAGGCCGGTGCCGCCTTTGAGCTGGATGTCCAGCACCACCACGTCCGGGTGTGTGGCCAGAATGCCTTCGATGGCCGCCTGCGGTGCCTCTGCCTCACCGACGACGTCAATGGCATGCTCACGCAGCATCTGGGCGACGCGCTCGCGCACGGGAATCGAATCGTCCACCAGGAAGACTTTGATGGGTGCTTGGGGCTGGTCCATGGCGCTAATTTGGCCGCAATGGGGCCGATAAGGTATCAGCGACTTCTGATTCCACAGGTAGGAATCGTCTGGTTCAAGGCGTCAATGGGCCTTAGACGTCCTAGGCGTTTTCTGAGGAAGGAAGGGGAAGACGGCGAAGCATCAGGACAGATTGCCTTGGGTTCATGTTGACGCAATATATATAGCAAACTATCTATATAATACGCGAGCTATAGGCCTATTTCATTGATATTTTGCGATAAAACGAGAATTTTTGGCCAAAAATTAACTCTTAAGTTAACTTTTGACCGTTCCCGGGCGAAGCAGAATGCGTTGCCGCCGCTAGCGGACCAGCAGCACCGGCACCTCGCATTGCGACAGCACCTGCGTCGCGACCGACCCCATCACCATGTTGACGAGCGAGCCATGCCCGTGTGAGCCCATTACCACCAGGTCAAATTTGCCGCTTTGGGCAAACTTTGCAATCGTGACGCCAACCGGGCCGGACTTCCAGCTGCTTTTGGCGTCGATGCCGTGGCGCAACAGGAACTTGCTCACCGGTGCCAGCACCCGCTCGGACTCTTCCTGGTGGTACTGGTCAACCACTTGCCGACCCGCAACCGACACGGCGCGGGCGGGCAGCGTGGGGCGCACCGTCAGCACGGTGTAGTCGTTGCCGGGTGCGAACAAGCCTTCATGGGTGGTCACGTAAGCCAGCATTTTCTTGGTGTAGGAACTGCCATCTACGGCGAGCAGGATTTTCATGGGAACTCCGTTTGCGGTGGATAAATCGTATTCAGGGATACGCGCCCAATCTACCTCAAAACCAGCACCGGAACCAGAGAATGGGTCAGTACATGTTGGGTTTCACTGCCCAACAACAGGCGCTTGATGCCCTTGCGACCGTGCGATGCCATCACGATCAGGTCGCACTTGTGCTTCTTGGCGGCCGCAATGATGGCTTCGGCGACCAGATCGGACTTGGAGACGACCGGTTTGACGTTGACACCCTTGGCCGCAGCCAGAGTTTTGACGGCGGTGACGATGCCCTGGCCGGTCTCCATCCACTGTGACTCGATCCGCGCCATTTCGCCCGGCGCCATGGCAATCCCACCCTCGAAATAGCTGGTGGGGTAGCGCGCCACGACTGTCAAGCCGACCAATTCGGCGTTGCACAGCTTGGCTAAGGCAACCGCATGGCCGACCGCTTTTTTGGACAGGTTCGAGCCATCTGTGGCGACGAGAATACGTTTGTACATGGCGGCTTCCTTGGTGGTTTGAAAGCGCCAGCCTAAGGCATTCCCCTCGGGCCCGGGTTGATCCATGTCAAGTCAGGTCGAACCGGTTATGCAGTGCCTCCTTAACGTGGCTGGGCCGAGGCAAAGCGGATCAGTCGCGCACCGGAAAGCGCACGTCAACCAGCGTGCCGGTGCCCGCCGCGCTTGTGATCGTGACAAAACCCTTGAGCAGGTGGGCGCGTTCGCGCAGGCCCATCAGCCCGAGTGAATGGGGTTTGCGCGGCGCTGTGTCTGAAAACCCTGACCCGTTGTCCTGAATCGTCAACTTTGCCGCGTAGGGCGTGCGTTCAATGTGTACCTCGACCTGCGAAGCCCGCGCGTGCTTGGCCACGTTGGCAAGCGCTTCTTGCACGATGCGAAACGCGGCAGTGGCGTAGGGTTCCGGTAGATCGGCGCTTTCCTGCGCAATCAGTCGGCAGGGCACGCCGGTGCTTTGGATAAAGTTCTGAATCAGCCATTCGATCGCCGGGATCAGACCCAAATCGTCCAGCAGCAGGGGTCGCAGGTCGCCAGCAATGCGTCGGGTTGCCGCCACCGTGTCGTCCACCAGCGCCTGCATGCCGTCGAGCTTGGTGGCGATGTCCGGCTCACCGTTTTGCAATCTGTCCCGCACCCAGGTGATGTCCATCTTCAGCGCGGTCAATGACTGCGCCAGGTCGTCATGCAGCTCGCGGGCAATGCGGGTCTTTTCGCGTTCGAGAATGGCTTGCGCTTGTGTGGCGAACGAATCCATCTGCTCCTTGGCCCGCACCTTGTCACTCACGTCGCGAAGGATCACGGTGAACAGCTTGCCCAAAGGCGAATCCAACTGCGAGATCGACGCCTCCATCGGGAATTCTTCGCCGCTGGTACGCAGGCCGTAAAGGGTTGTCTCGTCACCCAGCCGGCGCGACGTCTTGCCAGTTTTTGCAAACAATTGACTGTGCGCTGCATGGCTGGCGCGAAAACGCCGGGGCATGAGCTTGTCGATTTCCTTGCCGATCATCACCGAGGCCGGCCAGCCAAAGGTTTTCTCGGCCGCCTTGTTGTAGATCACGATGCGGTGCGAAGCGTCCAGCGAAATGACGGCGTCCATGGCCGAATCCAGCAGCGCGATCAACTGTGCATGCTCCTGTTGGGCCTGCACGCGTGCGGTAACGTCCCGCACGATGACGGTGAACAGCTTTCCTTCGTCGGTGTCCAGACGCGAAATCGACGCATCAATCGGGAATTCCTCGCCGTTTTCACGCAGCCCGTACACCAGCGCCGTGCCGCTCATGCGCCGCGATGTCACTCCCGTCACGCCAAAACGCGCGACATGAACTGCGTGCGCTGCCTGGAAGCGTTCCGGGATGAGTCGCGCCAATGGCTGCCCGAGCATGTCAGCGACCGGCCAGCCGAAGATTCGCTCGGCCGCGGGGTTGTAAAACAGGATGCGCTGGGATTCATCGACCGTCACGATCGCGTCCATGACCGAAGTCAGGATGCCAGCCAGCCGCGCTGCCGTGTCCTTGGCGTGGAAAAGCGGCGGCAGGTCAGGTGGGTGTGACAGGTCCATGCCCGCAATTTACCCGAAAAGGGGCTATGTTTAATGTAGTTCGATCATCTCTGAACGCATTCACCCGTTGCTGCGCGCAAAATCACACCATGAGCAAGGCATTTACCAAAGAGTCAGACGCACAGGACGACGACGAGCCGTTGCTGCCGAATCTGCCCGCAGGCGGCAAAAACTACATTACGCCGCAGGGTTATGCGCGCATGCGCGCTGAACTGTTTGACTTGATCGACACCGAGCGGCCCAAGATCGTCGAGGTGGTGCACTGGGCCGCCAGCAATGGCGACCGCTCGGAAAACGGCGACTATATTTACGGAAAAAAGCGCCTGCGGGAGATTGACCGGCGAATCCGGTTCCTGACCCAGCGGCTGGAGATTGCGGTCGTCAGCGATCCGGGGCTTCACTATGGCAGCGATCAAATCTTCTTCGGTGCCACGGCTGTCTATGCAGACGCGGCCGGCAGCGAACACAGCATCACGATCCTGGGCATCGACGAGGCCGACAGCACCAAGAACGAGGTGAGCTGGGTCTCGCCCATCGCCAGGACCTTGCTCAAGGCGCGTGAGGGTGATGTTCTGAAGCTTGTAACGCCGGCCGGTGTCCAGGAGATCGAAGTGATCCGCGTCAGTTACCCGCCGCCGGGCGCGGTGTGACCCGAAGCAGTGATCGCATTGTTACGCCGCGCCCCCAGCACAGACGGCGTGCGTTTCAAGGCGCGCAGGGCTGAGTTGAGGTGCGTCAAATCCCGAACGCCCAGCAGGAAACGTAAATCAGTGACGTCCTGTGCGCCATCCGGACCCATGTCAATATGGGCAATGTCGGCTTCGGCACCCGCCAGCTTGGCCGCAACGTCGGCCAGCACGCCCTTGCCATTGGTCACGGTGACGATGATTTCAGTCTCGAACGCCCGGGTTGGCTCGTCCGCCCATTCGACTTCAATAAACCGCTCGCTGTCCTTGTTCAGCAGCTTCCTGGCGTTCGGGCAGTCCGCCAGGTGCACCACCAGCCCCTCGCCGCGCCCCAGGTAGCCCACGATGCTGTCGCCCGGTATCGGTCGGCAGCACAGCGCAAACTTGACGGACGCGTTTTCTGCGCCGTCCAGTACCAGCATTGCGCCAGACGCTGACTCCCGCGCGGTAAAGCGCTCCCGGGTCAAAAGCAGCGCATCGGGGCGCTCGCCACGCTCGGCCAGCAGGCTGACCAGGCGCTTCGCGACCATGGTGGCTATGCGCTTGCCCAGGCCGACATCGGCCATCAGTTCTTCACGTGTCCGGTTGCCGGTAAAGCGCAACAGTTTTTCCCAAATGGGCTGATAGACCGGTTCGTCGTTGGGAAACTTCTCAATGCCCTCGGCGCGCAGGGCCTGGGACAGCAGCCGCTCGCCAAGGCTCTCTGATTCGGAGTGTTCAAGGGTCTTGAGGTGGTGGCGGATTTTGGAGCGCGCCCGCCCGGTGCGCACAAAGCTCAGCCAAGACGGGTTCGGTGTTGACGTGGCCGTCGTCACGACCTCCACCACGTCACCGTTTTTGAGCTCGGTTCGCAGCGGCACCTGTTCGCCATTGATCCTTGCGGCGGTGGTGCGGTCACCCACATTGCTGTGGATCGCGTAGGCAAAATCGACCACGGTCGCGCCGCGCGGCAATGCCAGAATCTGGCTTTTTGGCGTGAAAACGTAAACCGCATCGGGAAACAGGTCGACCTTGACATGGTCCCAGAACTCTGCGGCGTCGCGGGTTTCGTCCTGGATGTCCAGCAGCGACTGTAGCCATTGCGAGCCCAGGCGGTCAGCGCTGGCGCCATCGGTGTTGCTGGCTTTGTAAAGCCAATGGGCCGCCACGCCGGACTCGGCAACCACATGCATGGCGGACGTGCGCAACTGAAACTCCACGTTCACGCCCGAAGGCCCCACCAACGTGGTGTGCAAGGACTGGTAACCATTGAGTTTTGCAATCGCAATATGGTCCTTGAACTTGCCCGGCACAGGTTTGTAAAGCTGGTGCAGGGTACCCAGGGCGGTATAGCAATCAGTGACCGCTGGCACCTTGACCCGAAAGCCGTAAATGTCCGTCACCTGGGCAAAGCTCAAGTGTTTTTGCGCCATCTTGCGGTAAATCGAATAAAGCGATTTTTCGCGCCCGGTGATCTTCACTTTCATGCCGGTGCTGGCAAACGTGGCTTCAACTTCACGCTGCACTTTCTGAATCAGGTCGCGGCGCCGGCTGCGCGCTTTGGCAACGGCTTTGGCAAGGATTTCATAACGCCACGGGCGCATGTAGCGAAACGACAGGTCCTGCAACTCGCGGTAAGTCTGGTTCAGGCCTAGTCGATGTGCAATTGGCGCGTAGATCTCAAACGTTTCCGACGAAATGCGATGCCATTTGTCGCGCGGCGCATCTGACAGGGTGCGCATATTGTGCGAGCGGTCAGCCAGCTTGATCAGGATCACCCGCACGTCGCGCGCCATGGCCAGCAGCATCTTGCGGAATGATTCGGCCTGGTTTTCTTCGCGGGTGTTGAACTGCAGCTTGTCAAGCTTTGTGAGTCCATCAACCAACTCGGCGACTGGAGAGCCAAAGCGTTCGACCAGCTCGGGCTTGGTGACGCCACAGTCTTCAAGCGCATCATGCAGCAACGCCGCCATCAGTGCCGGGGCGTCGAGTTTCCAGTCGGCACACTGGGCAGCAACGGCAATCGGGTGGGTGATATAGGGCTCGCCACTGTTGCGCAACTGGCCCAAGTGGGCCTCGTCGGCAAACCGGTAAGCCAGGCGAACCTGTTCGAAATCTGCAGGGCTCAAATAATCGAGTTTGTCGGTAAGGCCGGCAAAACTGGCCGCTGTCGCATTCATGGCCGCTGCGTTGGGCTGCGCCACCGGGGCGCGCACAACCGTCGCCCGTGGCGTCTGGTCGGGGGATTTCAGCGCGGTGCCCATGCCCTGAATATAGCGCTTCGGTGCAAATTGGCGGGTTTGTAACACCATAACCAGTACAACCATGACGATCTGAAAGCAAAAAAGCACCCAAACGGGTGCTTTTCAAGGGGATCAGCGAGGCCTTAAAGAGGCACTTTCTTGAGCATTTCGATGCCAATCTTGCCAGCCGCAATCTCGCGCAAGGCAGTGACGCCGGGCTTGTTCTTGCTCTCGATTTTTGGCGTATGGCCCTGACTGAGCATGCGGGCGCGGTAGGTGGCTGCCAGAACCAGCTGGAAACGGTTGGGAATCTGCGCCAGGCAGTCTTCTACGGTAATTCGGGCCATGAAATCTCCAAGAAATTGGGAAAATGGGAAACTGGGAAGCGCCTGCCTATGGCAATGCATTCAGGGAATATTCAGTGCCTTGAACACGTCAGCCCGGCTGCGGCGCTGGGCTGAAATCTTAAGTCGCTGAGAGTGAACGATCACCTTCAGGTCAAACAAAGCGCGGTCGAACGATTCGTTGATTATAACGAAGTCGAATTGAGCGACCTGCGCCACTTCCCGTGCTGCATTGACCAAGCGGATTTCAATGGTTTCAGGCGAGTCCTCGGCCCGGCGCTCCAGCCGGGCCCGCAATTCTTCCCAACTGGGCGGGAGAATGAAGATGCCGATCGCGTTGCTGAATATTTTCTTGATCTGCGTGGCGCCCTGAAAGTCGATTTCCAGAATGACATCACCACCTTGCGCGATCCGGGCCTCGATGGCATGACGGGAGGTGCCGTAACGCTGGTTGTGTACGTGCGCCCACTCCACAAACGCATCGGCCTTCACCATGGCGTCAAACTCCGGGTTGGACACAAAGAAATACTCGCGGCCATGCTTCTCTTGTCCGCGCGGCGGACGGGTGGTGTGTGACACCGAAGGCTGCACCCGTGAGTCAAGCTCCATCAGCGCCTTTACCAGGCTGGATTTGCCCGCCCCGCTGGGGGCCGCTACAACGTACAAATTACCAGGAAAGTCCATAAACTGGCCCTTGGGCAGCGGAAAGTTGAGTGGCGCTATTCTAGGTTTTGCACTTGCTCACGCATTTGTTCGATCAGCACTTTCATGTCGACCGATATATGCGTCAACTCCAGCGCCGCTGACTTTGAGCCCATGGTATTGGCCTCGTGGTGCAGCTCTTGAATCAGGAAATCCAGCCGCTTTCCGATTTCTCCACCTGCCTTGATCAGGCGCTCGATCTCATCCAGGTGCGAATTCAGCCGGGTAATCTCCTCGGCCACATCGATGCGGATCGCAAAGGCGGTGGCCTCTGTCAACGCCCGGTCCTGCGCTGCATCCGGGGCAATCGTGCTGTCGCCCAGACCCATCGCTTCGGTCCAGCGCTCCATGAAGCGCTGGCGTTGCGCAGCGACCAATTGCGGCACCAGAGGCGTTGCCTGTGCCGCCAGCACCCGAAGTTGCGCCACCCTTTCCAGCAGCATGGCGGCCAGGCGGGCGCCCTCGCGCTGGCGGGCGGCCAGCAGGTCTTTCAGGGCTTTGGCAGCAAGCGGCAGGATGGCATCGCCCCAGTCCCGCTGGTGCGACTGCTCAGAGGACGCCAGGCGGATCACGTCTGCCACACTCAGTGCCAAAGCGCTGGGCAGCCAGGCCTTGACGTTGTCCTGCACGGCATTGAGGCGTTGCAGCAGCTTCGGTGTGGGTTCAGAAATCGAACCGGAGGACGCCAATTCAACCGACGCCCGCACCTCCACTTTGCCGCGTTTGAGTTTGGCAATCATCAAGTCGCGCAAGGCCGGCTCAAACTGGCGCAAGTCCTCCGGCAGCCGAAATGACAGGTCCAGAAAGCGGCTGTTGACCGAACGGATTTCTAGCCCCAACTGGCCTGCCGTGGCGGTTTTGGTGTCGGCCTCCTGGGTGGCATTGTTCGTGCTGTGCTGCGCACTGGCATAACCAGTCATGCTGTAAACTGGCATCAAGTAGCTCCCGAATCTGTGAATGAGGGCGTGAGAATAACCCGGAAATGTCGAGCGGTTTGCGATTGCGCAGGATGCCCCGCATATCGGTGGCAAATCCGCGTCGTCAGGGACGACCTGACATCAAACAACCATTGAAGACCATATCCGGCAATCGACTAGCTTGAATTTATGTCAAAGGTCAAACCAGCACCCCTGCCGCCAGACACCATGATTGGTGGTTACCGCATCGTTCGCAAGGTGGCAGCCGGCGGATTTGGTGTTGTTTACCTGGCTGTGGACTCCGAAGGCCTGCAAGTTGCCGTCAAGGAGTATTTGCCGTCATCGCTTGCCTCACGTTCGCCCGGCGAATTGAGCCCGGTCGTGCAGCCTGAAAAGCTGTCACTTTACCGGCTTGGATTGAAGAGTTTCTTCGAAGAAGGGCGCTCGCTTGCGCAGATCTCACACCCATCAGTTGTGAGTGTGATGAACTTTTTCCGGGAAAATGAAACCGTCTACATGGTGATGAACTATCTGGAGGGCGCAGCCCTGCAGGACTTCATCATTACAGCGCGGGACCTCAAGCAGCAGAAAGTGTTTCGGGAATCGACCATCCGTTCGTTGTTTGACGAGATACTGCGCGGGCTTCGTATCGTGCACCAGCACAAGATGCTTCACCTGGACATCAAGCCGGCCAACATTTTCATCACGGACGACAACAAATCCGTGCTGATTGATTTCGGTGCGGCGCGTGAAGTGCTCAGCAAGGAAGGCAATTTCGTGCGACCGATGTACACCCCTGGATTTGCCGCCCCGGAGATGTACCGCCGGGACGCGACCATGGGACCGTGGACCGATATCTACGCCATCGGCGCATGCATTTACGCTTGCATGCAAGGCTACCCACCCAACGAGGCTCCCCACCGCATTGAAAAAGACCGCATAGCGATTGCGTTGGCCCGCCTGCGTGGCGTTTATTCCGACAATCTGATCGAGGTCGTGGAGTGGTGCATGGCTCTGGATGCACTGTCGCGTCCACAGTCTGTGTTTGCGTTGCAGAAGGAGCTCAGCCGCGAAGGCGAGCGCCGCTACACCAAGCTTTCGGTGGGTGAAAAAGTCAGGTTGCAATTCGACACAATCGTGACCGAAACCCGGAAAAATGTGAAAAGTGCCAGCGCCTTTGGCAGCAAGGCCAAATGAAATTCTCCGTATTCCAGCTCAGTCGGCGCGGAGGCCGTGAAAGGAACGAAGACCGCATGGGCTACAGCTATACCCGTGGTTCCGGCATGTTTTTGCTTGCCGATGGCATGGGCGGTCACCCGGACGGAGAGGTTGCAGCGCATCTGGCGCTCCAATCGCTTTCTGCCACCTACCAAAAAGTGTCCGATCAGCAGATTGAAAACGTCAGCGAATTTCTGACCGACGCTGTCATGGCCGCGCATCGCCAAATTCTCCGCTATGCACTGACGCGGGGCATGGACGATACGCCGCGAACCACCATTGTTGCTGCCTTTGTGCAAAACGGCCTTGCAACCTGGGTCCATTGTGGTGACTCGCGGCTCTACCACGTCAGGGGCGCAGAGTTGATGGGGCGCACACGGGACCATTCCTACCAGGAGCGCCGCCCGGTTTCGAGCACGGGACCGCTCACGGCCAATCAGGCGAACCGCAATATCCTCTTCACCTGTCTTGGCTCGCCGACCAAACCCATCCTTGATGTAGCGGGTCCTGTACCGTTGCAGCACGGGGACAAAATACTGCTGTGTTCAGACGGCCTGTGGGGCAGCCTGTCGGATTCAGACATCGTTTTCCAGCTTGGCAGCAAGCCAGTAGCGCAGGCTGTTCCCGACCTGGTCGAAGCCGCATTGGAGGTGGCGGGTGGCAAGAGCGACAACGTGACGGTGATTGCCATGGAGTGGGAAACACCCAATGAATTTGAGGCGACAGTCCGAGCGACCATCTCGACCGACGACATTGATGACGGCGTGTTTACGTCAACCCTGCACGCCGACCTGCTGGGCAGCGAACCGGACGATGTTGGCGAACTGGATGAAGCCGCTATTGACCGCTCGATTGCTGAGATCAACGACGCGATCCGACGCACTGTGATCCGAAAGCGCTGACTGCACCATTGACGTTTGGGCCCTGGATTGAATGACTTGAAAGCAGAATTGCAAATATGAACGAGTTTTCCAGGCGTGGTGCGCGTGCGCCAGATCAACTGCGCCCAGTGCGCATTACACGGGGTTACACCGTGCACGCGGAGGGCTCGGTACTGATTGAATTTGGCCTGACGAAGGTTCTGTGCACAGCGTCTGTTGAAGAAAAAGTGCCGCCGCACAAACGCGGCAGTGGCGAAGGTTGGTTGACCGCCGAATACGGCATGCTGCCCAGGGCAACCCATACCCGCAGCGACCGTGAGGCGACACGAGGCAAGCAAAGCGGGCGCACGCAGGAAATCCAGCGCCTGATTGGACGCTCGATGCGTGCCGTATTCGACTTGAAACTGCTGGGTGAGCGCACCATCCAGCTCGATTGCGACGTGATTCAGGCGGATGGGGGCACCCGCACGGCCAGCATTACGGGAGCCTTTGTTGCGGCTCAGGACGCAGTCAATAAATTGATGGCACAGGGCAAGCTCGAAAAGTCACCGATAACCGCCTCAGTGGCCGCCATTTCTGTTGGCATTTTGGAAGGCACAGCCTTGCTGGACCTGGAATACACCGAAGACTCGGCTTGCGACACCGACATGAATGTGGTGATGACCGGTGCCGGTCATTTCGTTGAGGTGCAAGGCACGGCCGAGAGGGCGCCTTTTTCACGCACCGAGATGAATGCATTGCTGGCACTGGCTGAAAAAGGCATCGGCGAGTTGATGGCACTCCAACAGCAGTCGTTTGAAAAATAGTCCAAAGTGATAGAGCCATGAAAATCGTCCTGGCGTCCAATAACCAGGGGAAACTGGCTGAGCTGTACGCCATGTTTGCACCGTTGGGCCTTGATTTGATCAGTCAGGCTGCGCTTGGAATTTCCGAAGCGGCAGAACCCTACAGGACTTTCATTGAAAATGCGCTCGCCAAAGCGCGCCACGCTGCGACTCAGAGCGGTCTGCCAAGCATTGCGGACGATGCGGGTCTTTGCGTCGATGCGTTTGGTGGCCTGCCCGGTGTCGATACCGCTTACTATGCGACGCAGTTTGGCTATCCCAAGGGTGACAACCACAACGTGATTGCGCTGCTGGAGCAGATGCAGGGCATCAGCAACCGGCGCGCAGCGATGGTCAGTACGCTGGTTGCCGTGCGTAGCCCGTTCGACCCTGAACCGCTGGTTGCCGTGGGGCGGGTGGTGGGTGAAATCGCCCGGGAACCGGTCGGCACCAACGGCTTTGGTTTTGACCCCGTGATGTGGATCCCAGAGTTGGGGAAAACTTTTGCGCAATTGCCAGTAGCGGTCAAAAATGCCACCAGTCACCGGGGACGCGCAGTGCGCGCCATGGTGACGCTGATGCGCGAGCGCTGGCTGTGAACGTGATTCCGATTCAATCGCAGGATCATCCCGAAGTGCCCTCGCCGACACCGGACATTCAGCACTACTTGCGCCCCGGTACGCTTCAGCTCACGGCTTTGCCGCCGCTTTCGCTTTACATACACCTGCCGTGGTGCATCAGGAAATGTCCTTATTGCGATTTCAATTCGCATGAAATGGCCGTTCAGGATCTCCCCGAAACCCGCTACCTGGATGCGCTGGTGGCCGACCTTGAAGCTGCATTGCCATTGATCTGGGGGCGCCCGGTTCACAGTATCTTCATTGGTGGCGGAACGCCCAGCCTGTTTTCACCCCAAGCCATCGACCGCCTGCTGGGTGACATCCGGGCGCGGCTGAAGTTGGCGGCAGACTGCGAGATCACGCTGGAAGCCAACCCGGGAACATTTGAGAAAAACCGTTTTCGCGGGTATCGCAGTGCGGGCGTTACACGCCTTTCGGTAGGCGTGCAGAGTTTCAATGATCAACACCTTAAAGCGCTTGGCCGGGTGCACGACGCCGCTCAGGCCAGGGCGGCCGTTGAGGAAGCAGCGCAGGCGTTTGACACCTTTAACCTCGACATCATGTATGCCCTGCCGGGCCAGACTCTGGAGGCTTTGGCGCTGGATATGAAAACCGCGTTGTCCATGGGTCCACCGCACATTTCGATTTACCACCTCACCATTGAACCCAACACCTATTTCGCCAAATTCCCTCCGGTCGTGCCGGAGGACGATACCGCCTTCGACATGCTGGACCTGATCACCGAAATGACGGGTGCCGCCGGTCTGAAGCGGTATGAAGTTTCAGCCTATGCGCGGGATGGGCATCGCTGTTTTCACAACCTGAACTACTGGCAATTTGGCGACTATTTGGGTATTGGCGCTGGCGCGCACAGCAAACTCAGCTTTGCACATCGCATTCAGCGTCAAGTCCGCTTCAAGGACCCCAAGCGTTATATGGTGCAGGCACTGGCAGGTCAGTGTGTTGCGCAGGATGTTGAGGTGAGCCGATCGGACCTGCCGTTTGAATTCATGCTGAATGCCCTGCGTTTGAAGGACGGTTTTGGATTGATCCAGTTTTCGCAACGAACCGGGCTGTCGATTACGTCCATTCAAGCGGCACTTGAAGAAGCCGAACGCAAAGGCTTGCTGGAGCGGGATTTTTCCCGGGTGCGCGCCACCGCCCGGGGCTTCGATTTCTTGAACGACCTGCAGGCGATTTTTCTGCCCGCTGCCCACAAATCAGGCTAACACCTACACCTCAGTCAACGGCGCGGGCACATTACCTGCAAATAGGGCGGCCTGTTCGCTGCACCGCGCATCGGCGGCCTCCGGCCAAAGGGCACCTGGACGCGTGACGTCGTGAAAATTTGCCGCTGTAGCAACCGGAACAGTATGGTTGTCAGGTCTGGGGAGTCGGGTGGTAGTCATGGCTGGGTTGACGCTGGCGCGCCCTGCCGCGATACTGGCTTGGCCCACGACCGCCTCCATTTCAATCGCTCATTTAAAGGAGACAAGCATGAATGATTTTTCCCGTCGAAAGTTTGTAAGCCAAAGCGCAGCGTTGATCGCGGCCGGTTCAGCCTCAGGTATGGCATTGGCCGCGATGGGTCCTGCCGACAAATTCGATCTGTTGATTCGCAACGCCAATGTGCTGGACCCGAGCCAGGGGCTGGCCGGTATGCGCGACATCGGCATTCGTTATGGAGTGATTGAAACGATTGGGTCGGGCATTGCCGCCGACCGTGCGCACCGCGTGATGGACGCGGGCGGCAAGCTGGTCACACCGGGTCTGATCGATCTTCACTGCCACACCTATCCCTATGGGTCGGCCATTGGCATCCCGGCCGACGAATTGGTCGCACACCAATGCACCACCACGGTGGTGTCGGCTGGCGATGCGGGTGCCAATAATTTTGCCGGTTTTCGCCGTTACGCGGTACCGGCATCGCGCACGCGCCAATTCGCCTTTATTCATATTGCGGTTGCGGGACTGGCTGGCTTCCCGGTGCCCGAGCTTTTCAATATTGACTACGCGCAAGTCGAAGTGGCCGCCCGGGCGGTGGCGGAGAACGCCGACATGGTGCTGGGCATCAAGGTGCGCATGAGCGAAAACGTCATTGCGCGCCACGGCCTGGAGCCTTTGAAGCGCGCCATCAAAGCCTGTGAAATGTCAGGTGTGCCTGCCAAAGTCATGTGTCACATTGGCGGCGTGGCGGATCGTGAATTGATGTCGCAAATACTGGATCTCTTTCGCCCCGGTGATGTGTTGACGCATTGTTATTCTGGCGCGCCCAACATTGCGGGCATCGGCACCAACATCGTGCAGGACGGCAAGTTGCTCCCTGCGGCACTGGCAGCCAAAAAGCGCGGGATTATTTTTGACATTGGCCACGGCGGCGGCAGCTTTGA
>JANOMD010000182.1:0-24717 GCA_031420135.1 Rhodoferax sp.
GTGCTACCCACCATCAATCTACAAAGGACACTATCGCGAACTTTTCAAGATATGGCGACAGCAAAATCGACAAGATGTTGTTTTAGAAAATTATGTTGAAGTCGTCGCGCGAGTGCAAAAGATGGCATGTCTGGACAATGAATTGATGGCTGAAATGCTGCGCCACTGGAGTGCCGTTCAACGCAGAAAGCTTCCTTTAAAATATTTTGACAATGACCGCAATCTTCTACAAAGTGATGCGAAGGCGCTATTGAAGGCAGGAATGGTATTGAAAGATAAGCAGTCTATTGCTCTTGCTCAAAAACTTCTAAAACGCTTCGCTCCAAAACAAGTTTAGCGGTCTGCTGACGCTGCTCGACGTGCTATTGCATTAAAGAGACGCGTTGTGGGCGTGGTGGGCGCTTACCGGGTAATGAGGCATCCTGACCACTAGCACCTCGACCGGCTCAGGATGATGACCATATCGCCAAAGTGCAAACCTGCACACACCTCGTTTATTTTTCCGCGTGGGTTAGAACGTGGGTAGGCAAAGACAGGCAAGAAAAAACCCTAAGTAAATCAATTACTTAGGGTCTTAATCTGGCGGAAACGAAGGGATTCGAACCCTTGATGGGGCTCAACACCCCATACTCCCTTAGCAGGGGAGCACCTTCGGCCACTCGGTCACGTTTCCTGAACCACAAAATCAAGCTGGATTATCTCACGACTTGGCAGCATTTTCAGACCGAGTCTGGCTGCTCCAGTTCAAATGCCCTGTGCAGCGCACGCACGGCCAGCTCCATGTATTTCTCGTCGATCACTACGGATGTCTTGATTTCGCTGGTAGAGATCATCTGGATGTTGATGCCTTCCTCGCTCAGGCAGCCGAACATCTTGCTGGCCACGCCGACGTGGCTGCGCATGCCGATTCCGACGATTGAAACCTTGCATATCTTGCTGTCGCCGACGACCTCCTGGGCACCCAAACCGGGCAGAACCTCGGTGTTGAGAAGATTGATCGTCTTGAGGTAATCACTGCGGTGAACGGTGAAGCTGAAGTCGGTCTTGCCGTCTTTGCTGATGTTCTGGATGATGACGTCAACTTCTATATTGGCGTTGGCAACAGCGCCGAGAATCTTGTAGGCAATGCCGGGTTTGTCTGGCACGCCGAGCACTGAAATCTTCGCCTCATCGCGGTTGAATGCAATACCGGAAACAATCGCCTGTTCCATGTTGTCGTCGTCCTCAAATGAAATGAGCGTGCCCGATGCCGCTTCTTCGTTGATATCAATATCCCAAGGCGTGAAGCTGCTCAGCACCCGCAGCGGAACCTTGTACTTGCCCGCAAACTCCACTGAGCGGATTTGCAGCACCTTGGACCCCATGGAGGCCATCTCCAGCATTTCCTCAAAGCTCACCGTTTTGAGGCGGCGGGCTTCGGGCACCACACGCGGGTCGGTGGTGTAGACCCCATCCACATCGGTGTAGATCAGGCATTCCTGCGCCTTCATGGCGGCCGCCACGGCCACCGCCGAAGTATCAGATCCGCCGCGCCCCAAGGTAGTGATGTTGCCTGCGTCGTCCATGCCCTGAAACCCGGTGACGATCACGACCTTGCCCGCGGCCAGGTCAGCCCGCACTTTTTTGTCGTCTATTGATTCAATCCGGGCCTTGGTATAGGCACTGTTAGTCCGGATGGGAACCTGCCAACCCGCATAGCTCACCGAATCCACGCCCTCGGCCTGCAACGCAATGGCCAAAAGTGCGCTTGAGGCCTGTTCGCCGGTGGCTGCCAGCATGTCCAGTTCACGCCCATAAGCGTCTGACGGTTTCGCGGGCGCCAGATCCTTGGCCAGACCCAGCAGGCGGTTGGTTTCACCGCTCATGGCACTGGGAACCACCACCATTTGATGCCCGGCGCGCGCCCACTTGGTCACGCGCTTGGCAACATTGCGGATGCGCTCGGTCGAGCCCATTGACGTACCGCCGTATTTGTGAACGATCAATGCCATTGGAGAGTCAGAAAAATCATGTGAATGGGTGCGCTGATTTGGCCCAACGGGCGAACAAATCGGCACTTTTCGATTTCAGAGGAGCCATGCTTCGGCGTCTGGATTTTAGCGTCCTAGGGATTGTACCAAGCCAAAACGTCGCCTTTGCGCCGCGCAAAGCCCACGCCCACTTTGATATCAATCTTGTGTCCACGCGTTTTGCAGTCGGCCACCTGGTCCAGCAACTCATCGAGTTGCGCGGCGTTGGGCACTGTCATGCAATGTGCTTTGAGCCAGAAGCGCAAAGCGTTGGCCTGGCGCGCCCTGCTCAGCGTTTGAAGCTGTGAAATCACGGGTCGGGCATCGTCGGGGCGGCTTATCCGGGTCAAGTCCTGCGCACCGAGTTCCTGCAGAATATCCTGCGCCTGTGCGGCGTGGCTGGCCGACCTTGCAAACGTGTCACGAAAAGCCGGGAACACGTCCTGCAAGGCGGGCAGCAGCCGGGCCCGGATGCGGTTGCGGGTGAAGCGCTGATCGGTGTTGCTGGGGTCTTCAATGAAACCGATGTCTTGCGCCGCAAGCCAGGCCCGGATTTCACGCGCACTCACTTCCAAAAAAGGACGGCAATAACTGACGCCATCGCGCTGCCAGTGCTTTGCCATTCCCGACAAGCCTGGGAGCCCTGCCCCACGGCTTAGCGCAAGCAAAATCGTTTCAACCTGATCGTCTGCATGCTGGGCCAAGGCAATGGATTGAACGCGCAGGCCATTGAACGCCGCTTTGCCGGAAGCACTTGCAGGCCAATTCTCAAGCGACAAATCACTGAAAACGCGGTACCGGGCAATTCGCGCTGCGTCTTCCGGGCTCTGGCCTGCGCTGTGCCTGGCATCGACACGGCGCACGACCAGGGGTACGTTCAGCGTTGCACAAACGGCCTGGCAATGCTGCTGAAATCCGTCCGCTGCTGCTTGCAACCCGTGGTGTACGTGAATCGCCCCGACCTGCCCCGGCCATTTTTGGCAGCAAGCCAACAGCAAAGCGGTTGAATCAGCGCCGCCGCTGTAGGCAACTGCCAACGCAAAGGCCGGCGAA
Source organism: Rhodoferax sp. (assembly GCA_031420135.1). Taxonomy (GTDB): domain Bacteria; phylum Pseudomonadota; class Gammaproteobacteria; order Burkholderiales; family Burkholderiaceae_C; genus JANYCG01. The sequence goes on from JANOMD010000182.1 coordinate 3,063, forward strand.
AACGCGCCGATGGCGTCGGTCAGCGACTGGCTCACGCCATTCCCGCCCGCGCAGCGCCTATTTGGCGCTCACGCGAGGCTCGGCGCGGCGCTCCACTTTGGGATCGGCCTTGGTATCGGTAAAGCGGCCGAAGCTTTGCAGGCGGGCGTAGCGCCGGTCCAACAACTCTCTGAGTTTGAGGTCGCTGATCTGACGATAAGCGTCACCAAGGGCACGTTTGAGAAACGACGCCATTTGCTTGTGATCACGGTGCGCGCCGCCCACCGGCTCATTGACAATCTTGTCGACCAGCCCCAGCGCTTTCAGGCGGTGCGCGGTGATACCCAGTGCGTCGGCGGCTTCTTTGGCCTTGTCTGAAGTTTTCCAGAGAATGGACGCGCAACCTTCCGGGCTGATGACCGAATAAACCGAGTACTGCAGCATCAGCACCTGGTCGCCAACCGAAATAGCCAACGCGCCACCGGAGCCACCTTCGCCAATGATCGAGGTGATGATGGGCACTTCAAGCTGCGCCATTTCAAAAATACAGCGTCCAATCGCCTCGGACTGGCAACGCTCTTCAGCATCAATGCCGGGGTAGGCACCGGGCGTGTCAACAAATGTGAACACCGGCAGCTTGAATTTCTCGGCAGTCTTCATGAGCCGAAGCGCCTTGCGGTAGCCTTCTGGCTTGCTCATGCCAAAGTTGCGCAAGCCGCGTTCTTTGGTGTCGCGGCCCTTTTGTTGGCCCAAGACCATGCAAGGCGTTCCATTGAACCGCGCCAGGCCGCCCACGATGCTCAGGTCATCGGCAAAATGCCGGTCGCCGTGCAGCTCCACGAAATGGGTGAAGATTTCGTTGATGTAATCCAGCGTGTAGGGGCGCTCGGCATGGCGGGCTATTTTGGTGATTTGCCACGGCGTCAGGTCACTGTAAATGTCCTTGGTAAGTTGCTGGCTTTTCTTGGCGAGCTGGTCAATTTCGGTGGAAATATCCACCGCCGACTCGGTTTGCACATAGCGAAGTTCTTCAATCTTGTTTTCGAGATCGGCAATCGGTTGCTCAAAATCTAGGAAAGTCTTTTTAGCCAACGTAATCTCCTGTTTTCAACCTTCGATCCGTCCGCGCAGCAGCAATCAGGGTCTACTCAATAGGCAACGGGCAGCGGATCCAGGGAGCGCCAAATATACCAAGTTGCAACACTGCAATACGGCGACCAGGCTGCGGCGACCTCACGGGCATCACTTCGACTGACGGCCTCGCCCGAAAAATAGCTCTTGCTGATGCCATTGATGAGTCCCACGTCGTCCAGTGGCAGCACGTTGGGGCGCATCAGGTGAAAGATCAAAAACATCTCGGCCGTCCAGCGACCAATACCCCGGATCGCGATCAGTTCGGCAATGATGTCGTCATCTTCCATCGATTGCCAACTCTTCACGTGCAGGGCACCGCTGTCAAAATGCAGCGAAAGATCCACCAGGTATTCGACTTTGCGGGCGCTCAAACCGGCTGCGCGCATGTCGTCAACCTTCAGCTTGAGGACATTGGCAGGCGTCAACTTTCGCGGCAACACGGAAAACCGGTCCCACACCGTTTGCGCGGCTTTCACTGAAATTTGTTGGCCAACGATGCTCCTCGCCAGAGTGACAAAAGCGTCACCCCTGGTTTGAAGACAGGCATCGCCAAACAGGGGGATAAGCCGCTTCATGACCCGGTCTTTCTTGACCAGGTGTTTGCAGGCATCTTCCCAGTAGCTTGGCGTGAAGACTTCAGCCGCTATTTGTTTTACAGCCACCATCGCTTTGTATTTGAGAGCCAGAGGTCAATTCGCCTGCTATTGAAATCATTTCACCTGCCACGAGGTGCCGCCTGGTGAGTCCTTCAGAACGATCCCCTGTTCAAGCAACTGTAGCCGAATGCGGTCTGCTTCGGCAAAATTTTTGACGGCTTTGGCAGCGGCGCGCTGGGCGATCATGGCATCGATATCCAGCGCCGCCCCCTCTGAATCAGATTCCAAAGCCGGACCCACCCGCGCCTGCAAAAATTGGTTCGCCGGCGTTTGAAGCAACCCGAGGCATCCACCCAACGCCTGCAACAACCCTGCCAACTCAGCCGACTGCGTCTTGTTGACTTCAAGCGCCAGTTCAAACAGGACAGCGACTGCGCCCGGCGTGCCAAAGTCATCATCCATCGCACTTTTGAAACGCGCTGCAAATGGGTTCGACCAATCGATGGCGACTTTAACCGGCGCAACCAGGCTCAATGACGTATACAGGCGCTTCAAGGCGGCATCCGCATCGTCCAGGTGGACGTCACTGTAATTAAGGTCGGTCCGGTAGTGGGCCCGCACCAGAAAGAATCGCACGGTCTCTGGCTTGTACTTGCCCAGCACCTCGCGTATTGTGAAAAAGTTGCCCAGGCTCTTGGACATTTTTTCGTTGTCCATCTGCACCATGCCGTTGTGCATCCAGAAATTTGCCAGTGGCTTGCCCGACACGCCTTCGCTCTGCGCAATTTCGTTTTCATGGTGTGGAAACTGCAAGTCAACGCCACCCCCGTGAATGTCAAAGGTTTCCCCAAGCGTCTCGGAGCACATGGCCGAGCATTCAATGTGCCAGCCTGGGCGACCCAGGCCATAGTCGCGCAGATCGGTCGCGCCCGGCCACTTGGCGTCTTGCGGCTCAGCAGGTTTGGCTGCCTTCCACAAAACAAAGTCAAGTGGGTCCGCCTTGTCATCCTGCACTGCCACTCGCTGGCCTGCCCGCAGGTCATCGAGTGATTTGCCCGAAAGTTTGCCGTAGCCCGGCAGCTTGCGAACCGCAAAATTGACATCGCCATTGACCGCCCGGTAAGCCAGTCCCTTTGTCTCAAGCTGGCTGATCAGCTTCAGCATCTGGGGCACATATTCGGTGGCTCGCGGCTCTATGGTTGGCTCCTCAATGCCCAGCCTGCCAATGTCGCTGCGCATAACGCCAATCATTTCGTCAGTCAGCGCGCGGATGGTGATGTTGCGCTCCAGCGCGCGCTTGATGATCTTGTCGTCAATATCGGTCACATTGCGCACGTAAGTCACTTTGTAGCCACTGGTTTTGAGCCAACGCTGGACCACGTCAAATGCCATCGCCATACGGGCGTGACCAATATGGCACAGGTCATAAATCGTCATGCCGCAGACATACATGCGAACATGACCTGGTTCAATGGATGAAAAGGACTCCAAACGACGCGACAGCGTGTTGTAAATTCGCAAACTCATGGGTAAAAAAACGATAGGTCCAACCAGGAAAACGATCCGAAAAGTGGGGCGGCATTGACTGCCAGATGCAGGCAGCCAGACGCGGGAGCGCCCCCCCTGGGCTACAATCGATGCCAGTATATAGCCGCTGTGTCAGAGTCCATTCTGCGCCGACACAATCAGACTTGATGAAGCCGACCCACCCACTGCCCAACCCCTTCACCTGCATCCTGCGTGGCTTGGCATTGTTGGCTTTGTGGGCTTCCATTGGCGTGATGCCAGCTTCTGCCGATGAGTATTCAGACGTGAGCCAGCTGATGCGGTCCGGCAAGCCGGCAGAGGCGCTGAAAAAAATTGACCTGCACCTGGCGACCAGGCCGCGCGATCCGCAAATGCGCTTTTTCAAAGGCTTGATCCAGCGCAATGCCGGCCAGGCAGGCGAGGCGATTGCGACCTTTACTGCATTGACCGAGGAATACCCGGAGCTGCCGGAGCCCTACAACAACCTGGCAGTCCTGTTTGCGGCTCAAAACCAGTTTGAAAAGGCGCGTGCAGCGTTGGAAATGGCGATCAAGGCCAATCCTTCCTACGCTGTGGCCTACGAGAATCTTGGCGATGTCCACGCCAGGCTGGCCAGCCATGCCTACGGCAGGGCCTTGCAGCTTGACGCTCGCAACGCCAGCGTGCCACCCAAACTGGCATTGGTCCGGGAGTTGTTCGGGCCAGTGCCAAAACCACTCGCCACCGGCACAATTCCGGCTCAATAAAATAACCACAGCCGCGCCCGGTGTGGCGCAACGTTTGTGCAAGCTTTTTTTCAAGGAGTGACCGGATGAATCGTAGACATTTCAGCGCCTGTTTCAGTTTTGTGGCAACTGCGGCAATTGCCGCAGCAAGCCTGCTTTCAGTGGCTGGCAACGCACAGGCGCAAGCGGCGCCCAAAGTCAAGTTTTCAACCTCTGCCGGCGACTTTGTCGTCGAGGTATACCCCGACAAGGCTCCCAAAACGGTCGAGAACTTCCTGCAGTACGTCAATGACAAACATTACGACGGCACGATTTTTCACCGCGTCATTGAGAACTTCATGGTTCAGGGCGGCGGGTTTGACGCTAAATTCGTCGAGAAGAAAGGCCGCGCACCAGTTGCCCATGAAGGCCGTGAAGCGCTTGAAAAAGGCGGCCCCCGTAACGTGGTCGGCACCCTGGCAATGGCCCGCACCAGTGACCCACACTCGGCTACAGCACAGTTCTTCATCAATGTGAACGACAACGCGTTTCTGGACCCAACCCTGATTCCCCCTGGCGACCCGGTGCCGAAGTTTGAGTACCAGGGCAGGGTTCACGAAAACACGCCACGCGCCAACCTGGTGAACGCACCCCAACTGTTTGGCTACACCGTGTTTGGCAAAATTGTCAGCGGCATGGACGTGGTCACTAAAATCAAAACCATGCCTACCGGTCCGGGCGGCCCGTTTCCGACCGACGTCCCCAAGACCGCCGTACTTATCAACTCTGCAACCCTGGTGAAATAATCATGAGCAACCCACAAGTCGAACTTCACATTGCCTCAATGGGCACCGCGCTCGGCGTCATCACGTTGGAACTCGATGCCGACAAGGCGCCCAAAACCGTGGCCAATTTTTTGAGCTACGTGGCCAAGGGCCACTACAACAACACCATTTTTCACCGCGTCATTCCCGGGTTCATGGTGCAAGGCGGTGGCATGGAGCCAGGCATGAAGGAAAAAAAGGGCGACGCACCGATCAACAACGAAGCCAACAATGGCCTGAAGAACAACAAATACACCGTTGCCATGGCCCGCACCGGCGACCCACACTCTGCGACAGCGCAATTTTTCATCAACGCATCTGACAACGGCTTTCTGAACCACACGGCCATTTCGCAGCAAGGCTGGGGTTATGCCGTTTTTGGCAAAGTGACATCCGGCAGCGACCTGGTCGACAAAATCGAAAAGCTCAAAACCGGTCGCAAGGGCCACCATGACGACGTACCCAACGAGGATGTCGTCATCGAGAAAGCTGTCGCGCTCTGAAGCAGACCGACCCGCAACTGGCATTGCCAATACGGGTTGTCAATGCCTGCTGCGCCCCCAACCGACCGCCGCGCCACCATCTCCAAAGGCATTGGCCCGGCGGCGTTTGGAGAACTCACCGCTCCCGCACATTGGCGAGCCGTTGACTTCATTTCAGACCTGCACCTGCATGCATCCGAGCCGCAGACTTTTCAAGCCTGGTCCACTTTCCTGCACACCACGCAGGCAGATGCGCTGATCATTCTGGGCGACTTGTTCGAGGTGTGGGTTGGCGATGACCTGGTGATTGAACCCAATGCCACACCCTTGCATGGCGAATTTGAACGCCAATGCGCGTCGCTCCTCAAGGCCGCAAGTCAGCGCCTTGACATCTTCTTCATGCACGGCAACCGGGACTTCCTGGTGGGCCAGGCGCTGATGTCGCAATGCGGAGCAAGGATGCTGACTGACCCGACCGTGCTGTGCTGGAAAGCAGAGCGCTGGCTGCTCAGCCACGGCGACGCGTTGTGTCTGGCCGATGTCGCCTACCAGGCGTTTCGCGCACTGGTGCGCAGCGAATCCTGGCAGCGGAATTTTCTGGCGCAGCCACTGTCGCAGCGTCTCAGCATTGCGCGCGGGTTGCGTGCGCAAAGCGAAGCCCGCAAGAAATCGTCGCCTGAATTCATCGACGTCGATGATGCGGCGGCAGGGCGATGGCTTTCAATTGCCGGTGCGTCCACTTTGATTCACGGCCACACCCACCGCCCTGCCGACCATGACTTGGGCAACGGCCTGCGTCGAATCGTGCTCAGTGACTGGGATGGTGCTGCGCTTCCAGCCAGGGCAGAAATTCTGCGGTTGACTCTGGATTCAGGCCTGAATTCCAGCCTGGATAAGGACCTCGATAATGGCCTCGATAAGGGCCTGGACAGCGGCACAGCAGGGTCTGCCTCGGCAAAATTCAATCGATATAATATAGATAGCAAACTATCTATATAATACGAGAGCTAGAAGCACTTTTTATAGATAAATCAGCAAAAAACGGCTGTTTTGACGGTCAATTCCCAAAAACTCATATTGCCGGCGATATTAGTTTTTTCAGAAGAGATCAGCGATCAGGCAGCCGTGGCGACCCAGGATTTCGGATCAACCTCATCAATCTGCCACGGGTCCAGAAACTGTCTGGCGTACTGTAGGTGCACGCCCTGCTTCACAAACACGTCAAACAGGTCAGGGTCAATGTGGCCGTTGTGCCTGAACTTGTTCATGATGCCCATCGCCTGCGAGAGCTTCATGCCGAGCTTGTAGGGCCGGTCGCTGGCGGTCAGGGCCTCGAAGATGTCGGCAATGCCCATGGCTCGCGCCTGAACTGACATCTGGTCCCGTGTGAGCCCCTTGGGGTAGCCCTTGCCATCCATCCGCTCGTGGTGGCCACCGGCATACTCCGGCACGCGGCGCAGATGCTTGGGCCAGGGCAACTGCTCAAGCATCTTGATGGTCGCGACGATGTGGTGGTTGATGACATTGCGCTCGGCCTGCGTCAACGTCCCGGCGCGGATGGTCAGGTTTTCGAGCTCGTCGGCGGTCAGAAATTCGGTTTTCACGCCGTCGTGATTGCGCCAGGAGTGGGCATGACCAATCTCGCGCACGCGCGCAATCGACGCTACGTCCATGGCTTCGCTGCCCAGGTTGGCCACGCGAAGAAACGCGCGGTCTGCGTCGAGGGCCTCAATTTTTTCACGCGATTGCCTGGCAATGGATGCCTCGGAATCCGGATGGGTCTGGGCCCGCAGTGCAAGCTGCTGGCGCAGCGCATCAATTTCACGGTCGCGCTTTAAAACTTCAAAGCGGGTGTCCACCAGCTCAATGCGGTCGAAAATCGTTTGCAGCTTGGTCGCCTTGTCCACCACATGCACCGGGGTGGTGATCTTGCCGCAGTCGTGCAGCAAACCAGCGATCTTGAGCTCGTAACGGTCCCGGTCGTCCATGGCGAAGCTTGCCAGTGGCCCCTCGGTCGTCGCGTTGATGGCTTCGGCCAGCATCATGGTCAGTGCCGGCACGCGCTGGCAGTGACCGCCGGTGTAGTGTGATTTTTCGTCAATCGCCAGGTTGATCAGGTTGATGAACGACTCGAACAGCGCCTCAAGCTGGGACATCAGCAAACGGTTGGTCAGTGCAATAGCCGCCTGCGATGCCATCGATTCGGCCAGGCTCTGGTCTGCCAGCGAAAACGCAACCACTTCGCCGGTTTTCCGGTGCTTGGCATTGATGAGTTGCAGCACGCCGATCACCTCGCCTTCGTGGTCTTTCAGGGGCACGGCCAGGAATGAGCGCGAACGGTAACCAGTGCGTTCGTCAAAGTGCCGCGTGCCTGCAAAGTCAAAATTCGGTTCGGCATAGGCGTCCTTGACGTTCACGGTCTGGTTGTGGATGACCGCATAGGCGGCAACCAGCGAATCGTTGGGCTGGCCGGCCTCGCTTCGCAGCGGCAGGTTGGGAAAGTTGATAGCGACGCCGGAGGTGCCACCCATGGCAATGTTGAGTGAATCCGTGCGCAGGATTTCAAAACGCAGTTCAAGCCCATCGTCGGTGACGCGGTAAAGCGTGCCACCATCGGCATTGGTGATGGTTTTGGCGGCCAGCAGAATGCTCTCAAGCAAGTGCGTGATGTCACGCTCTTTGGACAGCGACGCCCCAATCTCGTTGAGTTGCTCAAGCCGCTTGAGCAGCCCATCGACAGAGTCCATGAAATTTTCCCGGTCAGCTCAATTGAAATCAGAGTTTCAGCAAAACTTTGAGCACATTCTGGACGCGTCGTGCGTGCGCCGGCACGAATCCGCTGGCCAGCACCGCCGCTGCGTCCTGAACCCAGGTTTGGGCCGGCGCCGGGTCGTTGCGCCGGGTCAGCAACTGCAATTGCAGCGCACGCCGGGCGGTAAGGTGCTCTGCCGGCGTGGGCAACTCAGCCGCCATCTCAAGCCGCAGCAAGGGCGTGAAAGCATCGCTCTGCGGCGCTTTTTCCAACGCCTGAGCCCAGGCGCTGCGGGTGGCAGCGTTGGCACGGGTGCCAAGCTCCTGGGCACTGGGCACCAAAGCTGCATCGCGCTTTTCCCAAGCGGTCAGCAGTTGCACGATCGCTTCGCCGTGGGCCTGCGAGGCCAATTTTTTCAGAGCGAATTGCGCGTTTTCCAACGCATCGCGCTGGGCGCGAAACGCTGCATCACCGAGCCTGGGCGCGTCCGGGCGCAACATGTCGCGGTTGTCGCGGCTATCGCGACCACCCTGCCCTGGCCCCCGATAGCCATCATTGCCATCGCGTGAAGCGGGCCGAGCGGAGCGATCAGCGCCACGCTCCCCGCCCCGATCTGGCCGTGGGCCATCCTTGCGATCTCCAAATTTGCCACCTCGTGAAGGCAGCGCAGGCTCGGTTTTGCGCATGCCGGGGCGATCGTCGCCGCGCACGGCCACCACCGGCTTTCGTGGCGGTGGCAGTGGCGTTGGCGGTGGCACCAGCGGCGCTGGTTCGGCTGCGGGCACGGCCGCATCAATGGTTTCGGGCGATCCTTCGACCGCTGGATCACTTGCATCTGTGGCGGCATCTGTGGCGGCATCTGTGGCGGCATCTGTAGTGGCATCAGTGGTGGCAGATTTGGCGGCAGGCGCGCCGGCAGTTGTAGCGGAGTTCGAAGCGTCAGCCTGATCTGGCATGGCTGCTGGCGATGCCTCTTTCATTCCCACCGCTTTGCTGTCGGCTGACCCTTGTTTCTCGGCCTGCGCAGCTTCGGTGGCGACCACCTGGGCTTGCGCCTGCCCCCGCAGGGCCGCATCCAGCGCATTCATGGCGCCGCGAATGGCCTGGGCATCGCCCGAGGCATTGGCCTGCTCAAGTGCCTTGGCGGCCTGCAGCACGGTGTGGTCGCGGGCACCCAACGCGGCGTCTGCGTGTTCGCGCTCGGCTGTTTTGCGGTTGAACGCGTCGTCAATCGGTTTGCGAAACGCGTCCCACAATTTTTGCTCAAACCGGCGCTCCAGCGGTACCGCGTGTGCTTCAGCCTGCCAACGCTGCTGCAACGCCTTGACTGCATCGATGTGCAATACCGGCGCGCCACCGAGCACTTTGGCCTCTTCAATCATGGCGTGGCGCTGCTCTACGCTCAGTTTTTGCAAGGCTTCAAGCGGCGCGGCGGCGGCACCAATGGCTGCCAGCCAAAGCGGCTGCAACTCGTGAGAGGCTTTTTCGCTCAGGTGGCCCGCATCGCGCCAGCGGTCGCCGAACTGGTGAAGGATGCGGTTAAAACCCTTCCAGTCATCATCCAGCGCCGTCGGGTTGGCTGTTCCCCAGCCCTTGATTTCCTCGATCAACGCCAGCCGCTGCGCCCGGTTCTCGGCGGCCTCCAGCTTGATTTTTTCAAGCCAGGCCTCGACCACCTTGTACGCCTGGTTGCAAGCCTCGTCAAAGCGCTTCCAAAGCCCGTGGTTGGGAACACCGCCCTGGTCGGTCTGCTTCCATTGTTCACGCAGTGCCCGCAGGTTGTCCTGCATCTTGCGTCCACCCAATTCGTGCCCAGGCTCACGCTTGAGCAGGCCTTCGGCCTTGGCCACCAGCTCTTCACGCAGTTGGTCTGCGCGCCAGCGCTGCCAGCCCTCCAACTCACCGGCTGCGGTCAAGGCCGCATGGGCCTGGTTTTCGAGTTTGTCACTGATGACGCGTCCAAACTCCTTCAGCGCGTTGCGCAGCGCATTGGCTGCCCCGGCGCTGGCTTTGCCATGTCCCTGCGAGATTTCAAGCTCGAGCTTGGCCAGCACTTCCTGAACGGTGGCTTCCGCCTGCGCCTTGACCTCAGGATCAATTTTTGGCTTCTGGGGTTTTGGCGCTGCCTCGACGGCGACGCCCCGCCCGGTGCGCAATTCATTGGCCCATAGGGATACCGGAGGCAACGGCGCGTTGGCGTCGTCGCTGGCCGCAACTGCCTGTGCCAATGCCGCCTGGAACGCATCCCAAACCACCAGCAACTGGGCACGCGACGCCTCCAGCAGCGGCGGAAATTTCGCATCAACGCTGGACCAGTTGGCATCTGCCTGCAATGCAACGGCCTGATCCTGCCAATGGCCCACGTCAACCCGCAGCGCGTCCCAAACGGCCTGCGCATCGCGCCAGGGCTTCATCGACAGCACTTCGATGCGTTGTGCCAGCAAAACCGCTGCCTCGCGCTGCACCTGCACCCGGTGCTGCAGGTCTTCGATCACTTTGACGCGGTCAGCCAGCTGGGTCTTGAGCGTGGCCAGCGGCTCTTTGGACAGCGGCGCACCAGCCTTCGCGGCGTCACGCTGCCAGGCCAGCGCGTCGGCAATGTTCAATTTGGGCACGGCCAGCAGGGTTTGGGCCCTGGTTGACCATTCAGCGGCAATCGCCTCCTGCCCTTTGGCGCGTTTGACCTCATCGAGCTTTTCGCGCAACAGTTTGGCCGCGCCTTTATCGCGCCCGCTGAGCTCCTTGAAAACCTCTGCAATTTTTTCCACGCCAGGGCCGCTGGCAAGCCATTCCCGCACGCGGGCAGCGCGCTCTCCGGAAGTCGGGGCGGTGAACGCACCGCCAGTGAGTTCATCAAGCTGGCGTATGTCGTTGTGTTTTGGGGTTGATGTCGTCACGATGGGTACAAGTAGGTTGCGAAAATGAGCGCTGTAGATTTAATTAACCGGCTATTTTCGCTGCTATTTAGGTCAGCGTTACCCAGTTGCTTTGGCTCAGGTTGAAGCCTTCAAATAGAGTGCTATTTTATAAATAGCAATAAATCCATATAGTACTGGAGCTAGAGGCCTATTTTATTGTTTTTATACCAAATTTCGGCACAAATCAGACAAAAATTAACCTCCAGGTTTATTTTTGACCACCCTTTGGGCAAAATTTGGGCACAAATTTGGGCATAAGAAAGCCCGGTCAGTTTGGCACGGGGCCACCCTGTCCGGGCTCGGCGGCTGACACAAGGTCCATGCCGTCAGGGTTCGCACTCTGGAGGGTAAAGTCCAAAGTGCGGGAAGCAACAGATTGCCTCCACGAGTTGTCGGGGCCGCTTTATCACGCTGACGTTGATGCAATCTCGGTCAAGGACTGGCTACTGCCGACAGGTCGCCTGCAATCAAGCAGGCACATTCAGTTTAGGCAAACCCGCCACCAATTGCAAGCTGATTTTGCATTTGGTAACGACGAAATTCAGCGTTTTCAATGCTGGCCAATTTAGAATCAAATACCTATTTAATATATAACAAAGTTATATTAAAACACTTAGAATCCGAAAATCCGTGTTGAAAGGCACGGGAAAACCCGAATCCGCTGCCGAACCCGGCATACTCAAATCTCTGCATCCTTCTCGGACTCGTAGCAGCGATTTGATGGCGTACCAACCCAAACGAGGCGTCCCCGATTTAGCCACTGCCCAAAGTGCGCTGGTTTGGTCGCCTTGCGAACGAAGGAAGAGCTATGACAGCGTCAATAAAAGTCGGCCATTGGTTGCGAAAGCTTGCCTTGCGCACCACCAACGGCTTCTTTGAAATTACCCAGAGCAGTTTTGCCCTCGTTGGCCTGGCTCTGGTGTTTACAGTGATCACACTGGGGGTCCACCCCGAAATCCGCCAAAGCGGTGAGCGTCGGCTGACAAGCTGGTTGCAAGACCGCCAAGCAATCAGCAGCCTGGAGACTACCGGGATGGACGTGCTGCCAGATGCTGTCGACCGTGCTACGGCCACCAACCCGCACGGCCTGCCCAAGCAGCAAGCCGCGCTGACTTTCTGGCTCAGCAAGAAGTACCGCGTTGCGCCAGAGCCCGTGGGCGCACTGGTGTCTGAGGCCTTCAGCATTTCCAGCCGCACCAAGCTGGATCCGACCCTGATTCTGGCGGTGATGGCCGTTGAATCAGGCTTTAACCCATTTGCGCAAAGTTCGGTGGGTGCGCAGGGCTTGATGCAGGTGATGACCCGTGTTCACAGCGACAAATACGAGAGTTTTGGTGGCCAGCTAGCGGCTTTTGACCCGGTCGCCAACTTGCGCGTGGGCGTGCGTGTCTTGCAGGAATGCATTGCACGGGCGGGTTCGCTCGAAGCTGGCCTTCGGGCCTACGTGGGCGCCGCAAATCTGGATGACGATGGCGGCTACACCGCCAAAGTGCTGGCCGAGCACAGTCGCCTGAAGCAAGTGTCCCGAGGGCACGCTACAGGCTACTTGCCATCGCAAATTGCGCCCAAGATACCACCGGTAGTCAGCCTGCAAAAACCATCAGTTGCGCCAATGGCAGACAAAACCGTTGTCATGCTTGATTCCTGATGCATCCTTCGACTTGCGCAATGCGAAGATGTCCGACAAGTCTGGGTTAAACTGGATCGGTGCGCAACTGGCGATAGGCAATCGGCCATTTGAGGGGTTGACTTGCCGACGTGGGACACCACCGGGGAGCGCGCCGCATCGGGTAAAAACCGGTGTGATCAGCCGTTCGCCTGGGCAGCCCTGGAATCTGGACCCCTGATTCACAGGCCATTACTTCAGACCATTACCTCAGACAGTATTGGTCGATCAGGACTGCCATGTACTCACGCACTATTCTTGTTGAACAAACCGACCCCGAACTCTTCGCTGCCATTCAGGCCGAGAACGCCCGGCAAGAGCATCACATTGAGCTGATCGCCAGCGAAAACTACGCCTCGCCCGCGGTCATGGCCGCGCAAGGCAGTCAGCTCACCAATAAATACGCTGAAGGCTACCCCGGCAAACGCTACTACGGCGGCTGCGAGCACGTTGACGTGGCCGAGCAACTGGCGATAGACCGCGTGAAGCAAATCTTTGGCGCCGACTGTGCCAACGTGCAACCCCACTGCGGCGCATCGGCGAATGAAGCGGTCTTTTTGGCCTTTTTGAAGCCAGGCGACACCCTCATGGGCATGAGCCTGGCCGAAGGCGGCCACCTCACCCACGGCATGCCATTGAACATCAGCGGCAAATGGTTCAACGTGGTCTCTTACGGGCTGAATGCCAAGGAAGAAATCGACTACGACGCGATGGAGAAAAAGGCGCATGAAACCAGGCCCAAGCTGATCATCGCCGGAGCCAGCGCTTATTCGCTTGCAATCGATTTCGAACGATTCGCCAAAGTCGCCAAAGCCGTGGGCGCAATCTTCATGGTTGACATGGCGCACTATGCAGGCTTGATCGCGGCGGGCATCTACCCCAACCCGGTGCCTCACGCCGACGTGGTGACGTCCACCACCCACAAGAGCCTGCGCGGGCCACGTGGCGGCATCATCCTGATGAAGTCGCAACACGAGAAAGCCATCAACAGCGCCATCTTCCCCGGCCTGCAAGGCGGCCCGCTGATGCACGTGATCGCTGCGAAGGCCGTGGCTTTCAAGGAAGCCTTGGCCCCAGAATTCAAAATTTACCAGCAGCAGGTGCTAAAAAACGCGCAAATCGTCGCTGAAACGCTGATAGCGCGCGGCCTGCGCATCGTCAGCGGTCGCACCGAAAGCCACCTCATGCTGGTCGATCTGCGCGCCAAGGGGATCACCGGCAAAGAAGCTGAAACCGTGCTGGGCAACGCGCACATGACCATTAACAAAAACGCCATCCCCAACGACCCGGAAAAACCGATGGTCACCAGCGGCGTTCGCATCGGCACGCCTGCGATGACCACCCGTGGCTTCAAGGACGAAGAAGCCCGCATGACCGCAAATTTGATCGCCGACGTACTGGACAACCCGCGTGATGCCGTCAACATCGACGAGGTGCGGGCCAAGGTGAATGCGCTGACGGCACGGTTCCCCGTCTATGGATGAAGCCTCAAGATGAAGTGCCCGTTTTGCAGTAACTCCGAGACCCAAGTGGTAGAAACGCGGATATCAGAAGACGGTGACTTTATCCGTCGGCGTAGACAATGCGGCGCCTGCGAAAAGCGCTTCACCACCTACGAGCGCCCGGACGTCAACTTCCCGGCCGTTGTCAAAAAAGATGGCCGACGCATCGAGTTTGAGCGCAGCAAACTGCTGGCCTCGATGAACCTGGCCCTGCGCAAACGCCCGGTCAGCACCGAGCAAGTGGACAGCGCGATTGAGCGCATCGAAGAAAAGCTCTTGAACCTGGGCGCGAGAGAAGTGCCATCAGCCCGAATCGGCGAAATGGTGATGCGCGAACTCAAAAAATTGGACAAAGTCGCGTACGTGCGTTTTGCCAGCGTTTACCGCAGCTTTGAGGATATTGACGAGTTTCGGGCGCTGGTGGATGAGGTGAGGCGGTAAAACTACCGTTTGCTGCAGGGGTTTTCTCAAGCGAACTGCTTAACGGTCATTTTGGCTGACTGAACGGCAGGCGCTGGACTTCGCTTTCCCTATGATCAAGCCTATGCATAATCAGCGCAAAAACATCTCGGTCTGCATTCCTAGGGGCCGTAGCACAGGCAAATCGAACTTGCGACCCAGCCTTGGCTTTTCTCTGGTTGAGGTTCTGGTATCGATCATCGTCCTTTCCTTCGGCTTGCTGGGCATGGTGGGCATGCAAGCTTCTGCGCTGAAGTCAAACCGGGAAGCGCGTCTACAGTCATCAGCAGTTGTGCTGGCGCGTGAGTTGGCTGAAATGATTCGTGGCAACCGGGTAGTTGGCGTCCTTCCAGCGGCAACCAATCCATACATTGGAACATTCGTCGGCGGCACGTTTACATCGACCGTAGGGGTGCCAAGGTATTGCTTTAGCGTGGGGAATGCAGCTTGCTTGAACGTGACTGAAACCGCTAATGCCGAGATGACAGAGTGGCTTGAGCGGGTTGACGCCGAGATTCCCGGCGCCAGGGTGGCGGTTTGTTATGACAGCGCACCCTTCGACGCGAGCGGCCTGCCGCAATGGAACTGCACAGCCGGTGGCGGCGTAATAGTGGTCAAAATTGGCTGGACGCGCGGCTCTACTGACAAGTCTAAAACCGGTGACGACGCTTTTGATCGGGCCAGGATTCCAGGTTTGGTGTTTCCCGTCACGGCTGGAAGTGCAACATGAAGCGAATTGGTTCGATTTACAGCATGCCCGCGTCGGACACTACCCGGATTGCGCTCGCTTCTCCTTTCGCTTCTGCGCTCAGACAACGCGGCTTGACCATGGTTGAGCTGCTGGTGGCGATGGTGATCGGCTTGCTGATATCCCTTGCCGCAATCTCCGCTCTGCTGGTCAGCCGACAAGGTTTCAGCGCGGTGGATGCATCGTCTCAATTGCGCGATAACGGCCGATTTGTCTCGGATTTGATCCAGCGGCTCGGCGTTCAATCCGGTTTCAGGGACGCTCTGCATGCCAGCGGGGTTCCACCTAGCGTAGCTGGCCTTGCGGTCGATCCCGAGCCCAACATCAGGGGTTTCAATGACGCGATGATCGATTCGACCAACCCATTCACTAACTCCGCCGCCCGGACCACGGCGGACGGCAGTGATATTCTGGTCATGCGATACCAGACGGCAGAGACTTTCCCTGGTTCGGGCGTCTCGGATGGGTCAATGATTGATTGCAAGGGAGGCTCCTCCACAACAGTGCCAATTGACCGATATGACCGCATTGCCAGCGCAATCCACTTGGCAGTCAGTAAAGGTGAGCCTTCATTGATGTGTACTACGGTCAGCACGGCTGGCGTAACGGACACGCAACCCATTGTCCGCGGTGTAGAGAACTTCCAGGTGCTGTACGGCGTAGATAGCGTCGTTGCGGGCACGGTACCCATCGGGACACCCGACACGGTGCCCGACAGCTACCTTCGCGCTGATCAGCTCACCGTGGCAGGAAACCCAGTGGCAACCAATGCCAACTGGCGACGGGTTCGCAGTATCCGGGTGGGAATGGTGTTGCGCGGGCCGTTGAATTCTGCACCGGATCGCACCGCGCAGACCTTCCACCCGCTGGGTCCTGCCAGGTCCGCTTTAGGGGGAGCAGTTGGCTCAGCGATGTCATCCGCCAATGACAACGGCACTGTTTATGCGCCTACGCCGGATGGGCGTCTGCGTCAGGTGGTTACCTTCACGGTTCATTTGCGCAACGAGCAAGGTCTTTAAAGTGATAAACCTACCCCTTACCAACCATCAAAGCCGACCCTGCGTTCGCGCCCTGAACCGCCAACGCGGCGCGTCCCTGATCATGGTTCTTTTGATCCTGATCGTGGTGTCCGTGCTGGGTGCCGGTGGCGCCCAAATCGCCATCATGAGCGAACGTGGCGCACGCAATGATCGTGATCAGCAGGTGGCCTGGCAGGCCGCCGAGGCGGCGCTGATTGACGCCGAAATGGAAATGTATGGCACGGGCACGTCCACCCGAAGGGCCACATTTGATTCAAAAAATCAGGTTGATTTTGTTAACGGTTGCGGAACAACCGGCAATGCACTTGGGCTGTGCATGCTTAATTTGTCAGGCAAACCTGCTTGGTTGGTCGCAGACTTTACCAACAATGCTGTCGGTGCCATGACGGTGCCACTCGGCCAGTTTACCTTGCGCACTTTTGCGGCGGGCGCTGTGGGCATTCAACCAGCCAAAGTGCCCCGCTATGCTTTTGAAATGATCCAGGATCCCATTGGTGACAGATCCAACCCCACCTTTTTGTACCGAGTAACGGCCATGGGTTTCGGTCCGCGTGACGACATTCAGTCTGTCGTGCAAATGATCTATCGAATTTAAGTACGGAATACACGCCATGAACATTACTGCTAAAACCGGTTTCTCAGCCTTGCTGGGCCGTCTTGCCGCTTACCCAAGACTGCGCCAGCTTTCATGGCTGTTGTTGCCCGTGGTGGCGGGCGTCTCCTTCCTGGCGATCAGCGCGGGCAGCCCACCCGTGATCCCGCCAGTCGTCCTGTCATCTGATCCGTTGTACTCGACACCGGCCGGTGACAAGCCTGTCCTGGCGCTGTCGCTTTCGGTCGAATTTCCCACCGTGGGCGCTCAATACGTGGACGTACCCAACACAAACCTCGACAACTCTTATGCAAACACCAAAGAGTATTTGGGCTACTACGACGCCGAGAGTTGCTATGCCTATAACGACGCACCCACTGAAACACCGGTTGCGCCACAAACGGCAGCCGATTACAAGCGATTCGGCCGAGTGGGTGCGGCGGTCACGCGCATGTGCAATACCAGCTTCCCAAATGCCTTCAGCGGTAATTTTTTGAACTGGGCCTCCAACTCTGCCATAGACATGATGCGGCTGGCTTTGACGGGTGGAGACCGTTATGTGGACACATCGTCACTGACCATTTTGCAACGCGCCGTCCTTCCCAACGAAGACCCGATCTGCATGTGGAATAGCAATAATTTCCCGGCCAAACAGCTGCGTCGGCCCGGCGGAACGTCTGGCAGCATTTACTTTGGCGCGGTACCAGCGGCGATGGCGACTGCAGCCGGAATCAATGACATTTGGGTTGGCAACACACTTGATCGAATCTACTTTCGGGCCGCTGCCGGAAGTTCAGGCGGATGCACAACGACCCCTTCAAGGGCCGACTACGCTCTGGGCGTCAGGCAAAGTTGGAGGGGCACGCCTACCACTTACGGCAGCAAACCGGCGGGGTGGCCCGCCACGGCAGTAGCCGTCCGTGGTGCCAACGGAATATTGAGCGGCGGAGGCCCCACCGGCGACGGCGTAAAGACCATCGCGCTAGCGGGCGTTCAGGAGGTTCTCTTTGGAAGCGGGACAGATTGGAGAAGCATGCCCGCGTCTGGCGTTTTTACTTGTAGCAACATCGGCTTTGGGGGCACCAACGTCAGCACGACTGCGGAGTGCTTTGTTCGTGCCTACGTCGGCGCCCAGACGCCGCCAGCTGCGCCCGCAGGCACGTTGACCAACTACCCGTTCTTTTATGCGCGGGTTCAAGCCTGTAACAGCACCTCGGGCGTATTGGCTGACGTTCGCAATTACGGCCCAGGCTACGACTACTGCAAACAATACCCCAGTGGCAACTTCAAACCCTCGGGCGCGATTCAAAAGTACAGCGACCAGTTGCGGTTGGCGGCCTTTGGCTACCTGATGGACCAGACTCAGAGCGCCTCGGGAGGTCGTTACGGCGGGGTGTTGCGCGCACCCGTCAAGTATGTGGGTGCCAAAACTTTTGACATCAACGGCGTCGAGAACACACCAACAGGAGGCAATCCCAACCGGGAATGGGATGAAACCACGGGTGTGTTCAACGTCAATCCGGAAAACGATGTCGCCTATGGAAAAAGTGGTGTCATCACCTACCTCAACCAATTTGGCCGCACCGGCCCAACGCCGGGCCTGTATAAAAAGTATGACCCCATTGGCGAGTTGCATTTCGAAACCGTGCGCTACCTTCAGGGGTTGCAACCCAGCCCAGCTGCCTTCAGCGGCACTATTACCCCGGCCATGTACGATGGATTCCCTGCTGCGACCACCTGGGTAGATCCCTACGGCGGAGGTCGATCAAGCACGGGGGACTATTCTTGCCTCAAGAGCAACATTGTGACGATTGGCGACATCAACACCTGGGATGGCAACCGGTTCCCCAGCACGGCGGATCCGGCCAACAATATTCCCAAAATCAGCGACTGGCGCGATACGGTGAGGCAGTTCGAGGCCGCGACGGCGGGCAGTTACCTTGACGGTGCCGGCGTGTCTCGCTCAACAGCAGGGCACAACCCCACCCCAAATGGCGCTTCGCCATCCAGCGCGGATCGCAGCATGATCATGGGATCGGCTTACTGGGCGCGCACGCACGACATTCGTGGTACCAACTGGACTGGACCCGGTGGGCCAGCCAAGCAAAGGCCAGGGCTGAGAGTCAAAACCTTCATTTTTGACGTCAACGAGTACGGCACGTCGGGGCCTGTGGGTGCACGGCGAACGACCAATCAACTGTTCATGGCAGCCAAGTACGGCGGATTCGAGACTTCGGCAGCAAATGGTAACTTGACCAACCCACTGGCCTTCAACACGCAGGGCAACACGTTCAAACGGGACAATGGCACGGCTGACAAGTACGTTTGGGAAGACGATACCACTGCCCGTGCTGGTGAGGCCAACACTTATTATCTGCAAAGCGATGCCCGAGGCGTTTTGAGCGCTTTTGACGAAATTTTCGGAAGGGCAGGTGCGGCTGCGAGAAGCATCGCAGGCGCTGCCGTTCAGTCCAAAAGCCTGACAACGCAAGTTGGTAACGCTATATACCAGGGCACTTTCAATACGAACGACTGGACGGGCGACCTGTTGGCCATCCCCGTCAGTGTGAACGGCTCCAACACCGTATCGATTTCAACGACCCCCACCTGGACTGCCTCAGCGCTGCTTACGAGCAGGAATTTGACCTCAAGCGCTCGCAAAATCGTGGTGGGGAACGCGGGAGCAACTGCCAATCCCGTAGCAGCACCATTTCTCTGGGCCGCGCCAATCGGAACCGCCGGGATTGAGCAGAGACTCAGGGACGATTTGGACAAGGCGGCCCCTGCTGCCCTGGCCGATGGGTTGGCGCAAGATCGCTTGAATTACCTGCGTGGGGATCGCTCAAGGGAAGCATCATTCACGGGAGGCGTCTTTCGCACGCGAACGGGGTTGCTTGGCGACATCGTCAATTCGGGCGTAGCCTATTCGGGCGCGCCGACGACCGGCATCAACGCAAGCGGTTACGCCACCTTCTACGCGGCCAATCTGAATCGCACCAAGGCTGTATTCGTCGGTGCCAACGACGGCATGCTTCATGCATTTGATGCAGGGAGCAGTTCAACCGGCGGTCAGGAACTGTTTGCTTACATTCCGAGCTGGATGGGGCCCAAGCTGTCTGCGTTGACTACGCTGTCTTATGCCAGCAACCACCAAAGCTATGTCGATGGAACGCCGGTTGTGTCTGAGGCCTATGTAGACGGATCATCTCCCGCTTGGAAAACAGTGCTTGTTTCAGGCACCGGAGCAGGAGGTCAGGGCGTATTCGCATTGGACGTTACCAACCCGGCGGCATTTGACGCAACAAAAGTCATGTGGGAATTCACTCACGCGGACGACCCAGACATGGGCAATGTGATTGGGCGCCCCCAGATACTGAAAATGCGTACCAGTGCCGTAGGTGCGGCGGCGACGTACAAATGGTTCGCAGTGGTGGCAGGCGGCGTCAACAGCTACGTTGGCACCTCGGGCTACGGCAGTGGTTATCCCGCGCTGTTCTTGCTGGATCTTGCCAAGGCGGCGGGAACGCCATGGACGCTTGGCACGAATTACTACAAGATATCACTGCCCGTCAACGGAAACCTGAATTTCCTGACGAGTGGCACGCTCACAGCCACTACCGCGACTGGCTTGGTTAACTTCAAGCATGCGGTAGGGTCGGCAGGGGAAGTCACGCAAATGTACATGGGCGATCTGCACGGCAATCTTTGGAAGCTTGATTTCACCCTTCATGGGGTTGGCAACTGGAACATCGGAAAGCTTTCATCGTTTCTGGATGGAATTGCGCCCAGCACAACCCCGATGCCCATGTTCATTGCGAAAGATACGGCAGGCAACAGGCAGCCCATTACCATGTCGCCAAGTATTGCTTTCGGCCCTGTCCCCTACAGCAGCTACGTCCTTTTTGGCACCGGCAAGTTCCTCGAATTGCCGGACAAGACCAACAACGCGGTCCAGTCCGCCTACATGGTCTACGACAATGGCAGCTCCAATGTTGACACCTTGATTGGTGTTCGAGAGAGCGGGGTGAGTGGCAGAGTCCGCCTGAAGCGAGGCACGGTCAACGTGGGCGCTGGCACGGTAGCCGTGCCAGCGTTCACACTGGGCCGGGGCGCTACCGCTGTGGATTCGGAAACCATACGCTCCGGTTGGTACTTTGATTTTCCCACCTCGGGAGAGAGACAAATCAGTAACGGCAGCATCGTGGGAACCAAAGCGCTTTTTGGCAGCTTGATCCCTGCGGTGACCCCAACAACGGGAACTTGCAGTGTGTTGCCTGGGGGAGGATACGGCTACATCGTCGACATTGGCAGCGGAAATGGCGTGGCGGTGGTATCCAATGTGGGCATATTGGGTGAACCGATCCCATTCGAGCTCCCTCCAGAATACACTCCCACTGACAGTACTGGACGACGCATAAAAACCGTCACGACCACAACCGGATTCCAGGGCTCATTGGGGGTGGCGGTAGCTGGCACTGGTGGTACGTTCACAACATCCATTGCGGCTGGTCGGTTAAGCTGGCGCCAGATCAATAACTACCTCGATTTGAAGGCTGCACCATGACCCGGTCCAACAATGCGGGATTCAGTTTAATGGAGCTGATGATTGTCGTGGCGATCGTTGCCATCCTGGCCAGCATCGCCTATCCGGCGTACACCAGTTCAATTTTAAAAGGAAAGCGCGCTGAAGGGCGAGCCGCCATTGCCGAACTGATTCAGCAGCAGGAGCGTT
>JANOMD010000183.1:0-4104 GCA_031420135.1 Rhodoferax sp.
CGCCCACGCAATTCGAGCGCGCCGTGGGCGAGTTGGGCATCGAGTCCATCCTGGCCTATTCGCCCCAGGCCAAGGGCCGCGTCGAGCGGGCGTTCCAGACGCTGCAAGACCGCTTGGTCAAGGCCCTGCGGCTGGCCAGGATCAGCACCATCGAGGCGGCCAACGCCTGGCTGCCCCAGTATTTGGCTCAGCACAATGCCCGGTTTCGCCGAGTGCCCGCAGATGCCGCCGATGCGCATCGGGCCTACGCGGGTGATGCACAGGCGCTGGCGCGCATCTGCGCCCATCACTTTGAGCGCAAGCTCTCCAAAACGCTGACCTGCCAGTTCATGGGCAAACTGCTGGTGGTGATCACCCGCCCAGAGCAGCCACGCTACGCGCTGCGCTCGCAACAGGTCAAGGTGATCGAACACTTGAGCGGCGAGCTTGAGCTGTTGTGGGGCACTGAAGCCTTGCCCTTCAAGACGTTTGAGCGGCATCAGCATTTGAGTGCCACACGCGTGGCCGACGACAAGCTGCTCAATGGCCGGGTCGATGCGGTGCTGCTCAAGGAGTCACTGCGCCTGCGCAAATTGCAGGCGCTGGTGGCCACTCAAAATGCCAAGCCGCGCTCACGCTCGCCCCAGGTTGCGATCTGAGATCTTCAAAGTTCAAAGTCCGCGCTTGAACCCGCCCGCCGTGGATAACTGAGTTGCCCACCGCTCCTGCGACTTTATGCCTTCGGCCTGACGCGCTGCGCTTGCCCGGTGCAGTGGTCTGCCCCGCCCCTGCGGGCTGTGCCCGGTGGCCCCACCCCCAGCCTTTCAGACTTCCGATTCCCAATCCCAAACCCCGATCAAAGGGGACATTTCAATTTTGGGTTGACAGATGCAAATCGAATTGATGTTCTTGGCGCCATCCGGCAACAGGGCCGCCGTGCGCAAATTGGTGGCTAGGAGCCTGGGCCTCGATTCCGTTCAGTGACGTTCAGGCTGACAATCCCGCTTCTGCCAACGCCGGGTAATCGGTGTAGCCTGCTGCGCCGCCACCATAGTAGGTGGCGCGGTTGCCTTCATTCAGCGGCGCGTCTTCACGCAGGCGGCGGGTGAGGTCGGGGTTGGCAATGAACGGCTTGCCAAACGCCACCAGATCAGCGTTGTCTTTGAGGGACTGCTCGGCGATGGATTTGTCCAGCGAGTTGTTGACCATCCAGGCGCCTGTGCCGCCCGCGTTGCGGTAAGCCGAGTGCATTGCCGCGTAGTCAAACGCAGTGTCGCCCTGCACGTGGTCGCGTGCGCCGCCCGTGGCGCCTTCGATCAGATGCAGATAGGCCAGGCCCAGCGGCGCGAGCTGGCGCACGACGTGGTCGAACAGTGGCTGCGGGTTGGGGTCCTGGGCGTCGTTGGACGGCGTGACGGGTGAGAGGCGAATGCCGGTGCGTGCGCCGCTGATCTCCTGGGTGATGGCGCTCATCACCTCAACCAGGAAACGCGTGCGGTTTTCAACCGAGCCGCCGTAACTGTCGGTGCGCTGGTTGGAGCCACTGCGCAGAAACTGGTCGATCAAATAACCGTTGGCAGCGTGAACTTCAACGCCGTCAAAACCGGCGGCGATGGCGTTGGCGGCGGCATGGCGGTAGTCGTTGAGGATGCCGGGCAATTCGTCCAGCCGCAGCGCGCGCGGGGGCGAGGTGGCTTCAAAAGTCGGGAGGCCATCCTTGATCAGCACGGTTTTGGTTTTGGCAGTGATGGCCGACGGTGCCACCGGTGCGCCGCCGCCGGGTTGCAGCTCAAAGTGCGATACGCGCCCGACGTGCCACAGTTGCACCACGATTTTGCCGCCAGCGGCGTGCACCGCGTCGGTCACCTGGCGCCAACCGGCCACCTGCTCAGTATTCCAGATGCCGGGCACATCGGCATACCCCTGGCCCTGATGGCTGATGGCAGTGGCTTCTGTGACGATCAATCCAGCCCCGTTTTTCGGATCAGCGCGCTGAGCGTAGTAAGTGACCATCAGCGCGTTGGGCACCGCACCTGGCGCGCGGTTGCGTGTGAGCGGTGCCATGACAACGCGGTTGGCCAGGTGCATGGCACCGACCTGAATTGGGCTGAACAGCGTCTTCATGCTTTGATCAAACCTTCTGCGGTCATGGCCGCCACGGTGGCGGGGCGGGCGGCGATGCGGGCACGCACGGCCACGATGTTGGGGTAGCCGGAAATATCAACGCCGACGTGCTGGCCCCAATTGGTCACGGTGAAAAAGTAGCCATCGGCCACGCTGTACTGGTTGCCCATCACATACTGCTTGCCAGCCAGTTCACCCTCCATGAACTTCAGGCGATCATGAAGCTTGGCGATGACCACGGTTTTGAACTCGGCTGGGGTCGCAGGGTTGAACAGCGGGCTAAAACCTTTGTGCAGCTCGGTGCCAATGAAATTCAGCATTTCCTGCAGCCTGGAGCGCTCAAACGTGCCGTTGGCGGGGGCCAGGTTTTTGGCGGGCACTTGGTCAGCAATGTATTGCACGATGGCCGGACCTTCGCGCAGCTTGCGCCCGTCATCCAGCACCAGAAGCGGCACATAGCCCAGCGGGTTGATGGTGTAGTAGTCGGTGCCGTCTTCCAGCTTGTGTGTTTTGGTGGGCGCGGCGATGGCTTCAAACTTCAATCCGGCTTCGTGCAGCGCAATATGGGGCGAGAGTGAGCAGGCGCCGGGAGAGTAATAGAGTTTCATGGGGATGTCCTTGGGTTGGAAGCCCGCGTTGGGGCTGGTTGGAAAAATCCGAAGATCGGTGATGCTAACGGCTGGTTATGGCCTTTGCTGGCCGGGCCTATTCAAATCATGTGCGACGCCGCTCCAGTTCGATACCAAAGACGGTGCCCTGACCGAAGCGTGAGCGCGCACTGAGAGAACGGTCAGGGTTTATATGTTTACCATAATTGTGGTAAAGCTGGGGCCTGACGGTGCTGTGGAAGGCGTTATCGACCGATTTACGCATCAAATAGAACGCTAGCTCTCGTAAAATATAGATATGTAGCTATATTAACAATAGCACCTCAAATTACACCGCATATCCCGGATTTTCCCGGTCCAGCCTGCGCAGCAACGCGGGCCAGGCCAGGTTGGCCGCGCTTTGGCCGGCGGTGGCCATTTTCATGGCGTTTTTGTTGGCTTCCATCGGTGCCTGGCCGATCAGGTTGACTTCGCCGCCCGCTTGCGCGTCGATCTGGATGCGGCAGGCGCTCTCCAGGAAGTACATGTAGAGGAAGGCTTCGGGAATGGTGCTGCCCACGGTCAGCAAGCCATGGTTGCGCAAAATCAGGTTGTTGGCTTTGCCCAAGCTGGCCTGTAGCCGTGGCTTCTCCTCGGCGTGCAGGGCGATGCCTTCGTAGTCGTGGTAAGCGAGGCTGTTGAGGATGATGGTGGACTGCTGGCTGACGGGCAGCAGCCCGCCCTTTTGCGCGCTGACGCCCACACCCGCGCGGCTGTGGGTGTGCAGCACGCAACCGGCGTCGTCACGCACCTCATGGATGCAACTGTGAATCGTGAAACCAGCCGGATTCACCGGGAAGGGCGACTCGCGCAGCTTGTTGCAGCTTTGGTCGATCATCACCAGGCTGGAGGCGGTGATCTCGTCAAACATCAGGCCATAGGGGTTGATCAAGAAGTTGTGCCCGGGTCCGGGCACGCGCGCCGAGATGTGGGTGAAGATCAGGTCGCTCCAGCCGTAGGCGGCAACCAGGCGGTAGGCGGCGGCCAGGTCAACGCGCAGTTGCCATTCTTCGGCGCTGACGACTTCTTTGAGGGATGGGATTTTCATGAGGTGTCTCCGGTTGGAATGGAATGGAATGGAATGGAATGGAATGGAATGGGATGGGATGGGATGGGATGGGTAATGGTAGGCCAAGTTTGAATTGAGCGCTGTCAGTTCAATGACATCACTGTTGCACATGAGCGTACAAATCTGCTAAAATGTACTAAATAAGGAAAGTTGTACAAAATGCAAACCGTCGCTCTAAGTGAATTCCGTGCCAACGCTTCGGCCATGATTGATTTGGTGGAACGGGGCGAAACCGTGCGCATCCTGCGTCATGGCAAGCCAGTCGCCGAGCTGGTGCCCTGCAAA
>JANOMD010000184.1:0-2434 GCA_031420135.1 Rhodoferax sp.
TGCACGAGAGACACAATTTACATATGGCGATCGTTGTCAACAAACCACTCCCTGAATTTGAAGCAAATGCCACCGGCGGCGTCCATGTTTCCAACACATCACACCTTGGCAAAGTCATGGTGCTGTATTTTTACCCGAAAGACAATACCCCCGGCTGCACCACCGAAGCCATGCAGTTTCGCGATAAATACAAAGATTTTGTCAAAGCCGGCGCGCAGGTTTTCGGCGTTTCGCGGGACAACATGAAGTCGCATGGCGAGTTCAAGTCCAAGCTTGAGCTGCCATTTGAGCTGATTGCAGACACTGAAGAGAAGATGTGCCACATGTTTGGCGTCGTCAAGAACAAGATCATGTACGGCAAAAAGGTCAAGGGCATTGAGCGCAGCACTTTCCTGGTGGGCGCCGATGGCCTGCTGAAAGAAGAGTGGCGTGGCCTCAAGGTGCCGGGCCATATTGACGACGTGCTCAAAGCAGTCAAGGCACTCAAAAAAACCGCTTGACACGTGCTTCGGTCCGGGCATCCGCTGCATGGCAGCCGGTGCGAGGTTCACTTAAGCTGCGCTGGACCGTGGATAATCTTTCCCATGCTTTTGAACGTGCCGCACACTGCGGCAACTGCACCCACTCTCAAAGCCGCCTTGGCCCAAGGCGGCTTTTTTATTTTTTCAACGGCGTTTTCGCTCAACTGACCAGACTTAGTCTGCCCCACCATGCCATTGCCCCCCGCCCCTGCCAAACGCGCCGCCCTCCTTTCACAAGCTTCTTACGATGCGCCGTCACGCGGTGCATCCGCACGTACGAGAATGCCTGAACTGACTCAAGCGCTGCACCCGGTGGCCCGCCATGCGCCCGAGCCCGAATTGCCGCAGCGCGATGTGCCCGTGCCAGGTGCCTTGCGCAAGTCCGACAATGTCAGGGGCGCCACCGCCCGCGTGCCAGTGCACCTGCCGGATGACGCCGCCACGGCGACCGCGCCTGCCCAAAACGCTGCCCAGCGGCGCCCGGCTGGCGCGGTTGCCAAATCCAGAAAGGCCAAACCCAGCGGCCCTTCCAAGCTGTTTGTGCTGGACACCAATGTTCTCATGCACGACCCGATGTGCCTGTTCCGATTTGAAGAACACGACATCTTTTTGCCGATGATCGTGCTTGAAGAGCTCGACGGCCATAAAAAAGGCATGACCGAGGTGGCCCGCAACGCGCGCCAGACCAGCCGCAGCCTGGACGCCCTGGCTGGCAGCAACGGCGCAGACATCGGTGTCGGCCTGCAACTGGACACCACCGGCCACCGCGAAGCCAAAGGCAAACTGTACTTTCAAACCCAAACTCTGAATTACACCCTGCCCTCAAGCCTGCCCCAAGGCAAGGCCGACAACCAGATTTTGGGCGTGGTCGACGCACTGCGCCAGCAATATGCCTCGCGCGCCGACGGGGGCACCCACCCCACCGGGCGTGAAGTGGTGTTGGTCTCCAAGGACATCAATATGCGCGTCAAAGCCCGCGCCTTGGGCCTGGCGACCGACGACTACCAGAACGACAAAACCCTTGACGATGGCGACCTGCTTTACGCGGGTTCGTTCGCGCTGCCGGGTGATTTCTGGGCGACGCATGGTCAAACGGTGGAGAGCTGGCAGCAAGGTGCCGCCACCTTCTACCGAATTTCAGGCCCGCTGGTTCCGAGCTTGCTGGTCAACCAGTTTGTATTTTTCGAGTCGCCCGGTGAGCCGTCGCTGTACGCCCGCGTGACCGAGATTCGCGGCAAGACGGCGGTGTTCAAAACGCTCAAGGACTACAACCACCTGAAAAACGCAGTGTGGGGCGTGACCACCCGCAACCGCGAGCAGAACTTTGCCATGAATCTGCTGATGGACCCTGAAGTTGACTTCGTCACCCTCACCGGCACAGCAGGCTCCGGCAAAACGCTGATGGCCCTCGCTGCGGGCTTGACACAGGTGCTGGACGACCGCCGCTATACCGAAATCATCGTCACCCGCGCGACCGTGAGTGTCGGCGAGGACATCGGTTTCCTGCCCGGCACCGAAGAAGAAAAAATGGGCCCGTGGATGGGCGCGCTGGACGACAACCTGGAAGTGCTGGGCAAAACCGACACCAATGCCGGTGAATGGGGCCGCGCCGCGACCAGCGAGCTGATTCGAAGCCGCATCAAAATCAAGAGCATGAACTTCATGCGTGGACGCACCTTCTTGACCAAGTACGTCATCATTGACGAAGCGCAGAATTTGACACCCAAGCAGATGAAGACGCTCATCACCCGCGCCGGGCCGGGCACCAAGATAGTCTGCATGGGCAATCTGGCGCAGATCGACACGCCCTACCTGACCGAAGGCTCTTCGGGCCTGACCTTTGCGGTCGACAAATTCAAGGGCTGGCCGCATGGCGGGCACATCACGCTGGCGCGCGGCGAGCGGTCGCGGCT
>JANOMD010000185.1:0-10251 GCA_031420135.1 Rhodoferax sp.
ACTCGGCCACGCCAAAACCGTTCCCCTGCAACGGTTTGGCACCGAGGCCGAAATCTCCGCAGCCATTGTTTATCTGCTGTCACCTGCGGCCGCCTACATCACTGGCTCATGCATCCGCGTGGATGGCGGCGCGCCCAATGCCCGCAACACCTGGACGCTGGAGCCGCATCAACGCAGTAAGCCGTTTGAGGGTTTCCATCGCGCCACATTGCCTAAATTGCTGACGGATCGATCCTGATGACCAGCTTCAGGCCGATTGGACTGAAGACCGCGCGATGAGCGCTTTCACAGATGAAGCGGCGTTGGGCCAAAGAATTGCGGGTTACCTTTCAGCGCAGGTCGGTCATGCCGTCCAAGTGGGTTCCATCCGGCGGTTTCCCGTCGGTTTTTCGTGGCTTACCTATGCAGTTCCGGTGACCGGGCTTGATGGCGATGGCAGCGCCAGGGATTTGATTCTGCGCCTTGGCCCGGACTACGGCCTGTTCGCCCCCTACCAGACAGCGCCCCAGGTGTTGTCGCTGCAATCGCTTGAAGGCAGTGCAGTGCCGGTGCCACACGTCTTTTGGCACAGCGACGACGCCAGCATTCTGGGCGCCCCCTTCCTGTTCTGCGAAAAGGCGCCTGGCGAGGCCGTGGTGCCCTGGGTGTCGCCCACTGCGCCTGCACTGGAAGACGGCTACCGCATCCGCCTGGCAGAGCAGTTCATCGACAGACTCGCCGCGCTGCACCGGGTGGCGTGGCAGACCAAGCCCATCGCAAAAATGGCGGAAGTGGCAAACCATGTCACGGCAGCCAACGCCGCACTGCAAAACGTCGAGCACTGGGAGACGCAGATCAAACGCTGGGCCATGCGCCCCTACCCGCTGGCCGAATGGGGCATCCGCTGGCTCAAACACCATGCGCCCGTTGCGCCGTTTGTGGCGATCGTGCATGGCGACTACCGCACTGGAAATTTCCTCGAAAGAGACGGCCAGATCACGTCCATTCTCGATTGGGAACTGGCGCACCTGGGCGATCCGCATGAAGACCTGGGCTGGGCCAGTTTGCCGATGTACATGGGCGGCAGCAAGCTGATCTGCCGCCTTGCCGAGCCCGACTGGTTCTACGCGCGCTACAGTGAAAAGGTGGGGTTTGAGGTGTCAATGGAATCGGTGCGTTATTACCAGGCGCTGTCACTGTTGAAGCTGGCCGCAACGCACATGGCAGCAGCCCGTTGTTTTGAAGAGGGCCGCTTCAACGACATGCGCATGCCCGCCATGGGCAGCCAGATTGCCACCTGTTTGCGCCAGATGGCCAAGACGATTGAATCAGCATGAATAACTCATTCCCCCGACTGATAGACGGCATGTGCGCCACCTTGCGCAGCGAAGTGCTGACCCGGCTTGACGACGAATTCGCGCGCGGCCAGGTGTTTGGCGTGATCAACCTGCTCAATACCTTCAAGGTGCGCGCCGACTGGTCAGCCGGTTTTCTGTTGCAGCAGATAGAGGCGCAGCGCACCGCGCTGGATGGCGTGGCGGCCCTGTTGCACAGCATCGCTACAGACACCGTTCTGCCGCAATTGCCCCAAGGTCCAAAGCCGATGGTCACGCCCGTCGCCGAGCTGCTGGCGTTGCGTGACGAGGTCAACCAGAGCATTGGCGACCTGCTCAAATGGCTCGACGCGGTGCAGACTCAAATAACGCCCGAAGTGAGAAGTCAGATTGAAGCGCTGCTGCGTACGGCGATGCGTGCAGAAGTGGACATTGAATTGAAGAATTCACCCAAACCCTTGTTTGCGCAAATATCCAGCGGTCGCGAAGACTGATGAAAGTTGCGAATTTGCTAAATAAATTAACTCACAGGTTAATTTATTCATTCAAATCGGTAAAAATCGTCAAAAAATAGACAATTTAGGGCTCTAGCTTGCGTTGTATATAGAAAGTTTGCTATATATATAGTAGCATGCATCTTGCTGTCGGACAAATCTGCTTTTTAAATGGGTGGATGTATCTGAACCGACGGGTACTTCGCAAAGCCATTGCCGACGCCGTATTCGATGATTCCGTAGCCCACCTCGTCGCCGTCGCGCACTTCGATCACCTGGTCGGCCAGCGTTCGCGCACGGGCCCGGGTGGCGGGGTCGGTCAAGTCCCAGACATCGTGCGCGGCAAACAGCTTGCCTTTGTCGTCGCCGTGAAACCAGCCGTCCAGCCCGCCGTATAAACCGCCTTTGAGGTAGTACCTGGTGGGCAACACCCGCACACTGACGGGGCGCTCGCTGCCGTCGGCAAAGCGCAAACGGAATTCGGCCGACGCCATGGACTGGCCGTGCGGGTCGTCATGCCAGGTCGCTTCATGCTGCACATCGATCAACTGTTGCCGCCCGGACACCTTGCTGCCCAAACCGAACACCTCTTCGCCCGAGAGATAGATTTTGTCGTCCGGCGCGCGCTCTTTGAAGAAGATGTGCAGGCCGCGGTTCTTGAACTGCGCCGTCGTCCAGCAATAGAAGAAGGGTGGGTAAAACGTGAGCGGCGGGCTGGTCTCATCGGTTCGCATCTCCGAGCGCACACCCCACGAATGGTCGCGCTGGCCAAGCCAGCTTGCCTGGTCTACTTCAATGCGTCTGCCGTCGAATTCAATCCATCCGCTGTAACGCCCAAACTGCTGGCCGCGCGCCATGTTTTCGGTAACACGCCCGTCGCGCCGGCGCAGGTGCGCTTTCTCTTCGTGCGGATTCATGGTGCCGTGAAATTCAAGCTCGAAGCGAATGCCCGAGTCGTTGGGCAGCAGCGCCAGCCGGTGTTTGCGCAAACCTTCCAGCACCGTGATGGACAAGGGCCCGACGGTGGTGGTCAGCGGATCCGGACGCAGTTTGCGCGAGGTGCGAAAGTTCCATTGCCGCCCCGGCACCGCCACGCCGGCAAAGGCGTCCATCACATTGCGATTGGGGTGGTAGCCCAGGCCGATGTCAAAAATAATCTCGCCCCCAGGCGCGGGATGGCCGGTGTACCAAAGCCGCTCCATCCAGGCCGGGTCGCTGTTGTCAAGCTGGTCAAAGGTGGTTGGCAGTTGGTGGCCGATGAGGTCGTCCTGGGGAGTCAGCATGGTGTACCCGGTGAAATGAATGGATGGGGCTGGCTTGAGAGTGCTGGATTGTGGCGCCAGCTTGATGGTTCTTTGGCAGATAATACAGTAGCGTATGATATTTGCAGCTTCAATCTCAATCCGGACAAAATCAGTCCAACAAGGAAAACACCCTCATGAGTACGCCGTCTTCCATCCGCGTCGAAATGCAAACCGGGCTGGCGATTGTCAGCCTGGCCCAGCCCGCGCGCGGCAATCCGTTTGATGCCGGTTTTTCGCGTGATTTCAAACAGGTGTTCCTTGATTTGTGGGACAACCCGGCCCTGCGCGGCGTGCTACTGCGCGCCGACGGAAACAACTTCAGCTTTGGCGGAGATTTGAAGGCCTTTTACCCCGAGCGCAGCAAGCTGGGTCCCATGGTGCGGCAAATGACCAGCGACCTGCACATGGGCTTGCAACGGGCGTGGAACCTGCCGGTGCCGGTGGTGGTGGCGGTTCAGGGTTTTGCCATGGGCGGCGCGGCTGCCTTGCTGGCAGGTGGTGATGTGGTGCTGGCCGGTGAATCGGCAAAATTAGGCTCGGCTTTTGCCAAGATTGGCTTCAGTTGCGATTCGGGTTCCAGCATCACGCTCAGCGCACGAATGGGCGCCGCACGGGCGAGCCGGTTTGTGATGTTGGGCGAAGTGTTGGGCAGCCAGGACGCCATGCAAGCCGGGCTGGTTGATCGTGTCGTGCCAGATGCCGAACTGCAAGCCCAGGCGCTGGCGCTGGCGCAGGAATTGGCCGAGGGGCCGACCGTGGCCTTTGGCGAAATCAAACGCCTGTTTCTGCGCTCTGGCGGGCGAGCGCTGGAGGCGCAGCTTGAAGACGAGGCCTTGACCTTGGCGCGGGTGTCTGCGAGTGCGGACGCGCAAGAAGGCATTGCGGCGATGGTGGATCGCCGCAAGCCGGTATTCCGTGGCGCTTGATGGGAGGCGGTTCAATGCCCGGCGCATTTGACACTATTCTGGTTGAGCGCTGTGAAGACGGCTTTGCAACACTCACGTTGAACCGGCCCGACAAACTCAACACCCTGTCCATCCGCATGCGCCAGGAAATTGCGGACGCGATCAAGCAGCTTGAAACGGACCCGCAAATCCGCGTGTTGGTATTGACGGGTGCCGGGCGCGCCTTCACCGCTGGGTTGGACCTTGACGAATGGGCCAGCAACGGCAACCTGGCCGCTGGTGCCTATGAGTTTGATGCCGTGCAGGCATTGCAGCAGTTTTCAGGCCCGGTGATCGGTGCCATCAACGGCCTGGCCATCACCGGCGGCCTGGAGATTGCTTTGGCCTGTGACGTGCTGATTGCTTCGACACAGGCGCGTTTTGCCGACACCCATGTTCACGTTGGACTGCTGCCGGGATGGGGCGGTTCAGCACGCATGGCGCAGCGAATTGGCCTGCACCGTGCCAAAGAGCTGGCATTGACCGGGCGTTTTTTCAGCGCCCAGGAGGCCGCTGACTGGGGTCTGGTGAACCGCGTCGTGGACCCAGAGGACTTGTTGCCGCAGGCCCGTGAAGTGGCCAGGCAGATGCTGGTGGGCGTGCCCGGGACGCTGGTGGCCTACAAGCGCCTGCTGGACGAAGAAGCTGGCACCACACTGGCCGAGGGGCTGCGCATTGAGCGCGCAGCGTCATTGGCCAATAACGCGCCTGTGGGGCGCGCTGACATTGACGCGCGTTTGTTGCTTTTACGACAGATAAACGCACGCAATCACAAGACTGACCGTATGGTCAGGTGAGCAGGCTCTCTTTCACGCGGTCTTTCGAATAAAGTACATTACCTTACGATCATTCGATAGGAGCCTGAAAATGAAGCTGCCACGCCGCCTGGTTTTGAGTCATTGTCTGCTTGCGGTGATGCTGGTTGCCAGCAGCCTGGTTCACTCCCAGGTCGCACCCGCGTGGCCTGCCAAACCCGTCAAAATTGTCACCGCCTTTGCAGCCGGGAGTGCCAGCGACATCATTGCCCGGATGCTGGCGCAGGAGTTGCAAACCGAATACGGGCAGGCCTTTGTGGTGGACAACAAGCCCGGCGCGTCGGGCATCATTGCCGCCGAGTTTGTGACCAAGTCCGCGCCGGACGGCTATACCCTGATGCTGACCACCAACACCGTGAATTCGGCCAATCCGCATCTGTTCAAAAAATTGTCCTATGACCCGATCAAGGACTTCACCCCAATTGCACGTGTGGCCAGCGCCACTTTCATACTTGCCGTTGTGGCCGAGAACCCCGCGAAGTCGGTGTCGGATCTGGTGGCTTTCGCCAAAGCCAATGCGGGCAAGGTGAATTTTGCTTATGGCAACAGCACCGGTCAGATTGCCGGTGCTGCGTTCAGCAACCTGGCGGGTTTGAACGCAACCGCCATCCCCTACAAAAGCACGCCGCAAGCACTGGCGGGGCTGGTGGGCGGCGAAGTCACCTTTCTGTTTGTCGACCTGGCATCAAGCCAGGCCTTGCTCAAGGCCGGGCGTTTGCGTGCGCTGGCGGTGACCACGGAGGCGCGAAGCGCTCTGGCGCCTGACGTGCCGCCATTGGCAGGCAGCGCCAATCTGGCTGGCTTTGATCTCGCCGCCTGGGTCGGCATAGTCGGTCCCGCAGCCATACCGGCCGACATCACAGCCAAGCTGAGCGCATCGATCAACCGGATACTGGCGCGAAAGGAAGTGGCCGACCGCTTGACCGCCTTGGGGACGGATGTCTCACCCGGCACCAGCGCAGAACTCCAGCTCTACATGGGCCAGCAACTGCTGGCCTGGCGCGACAAGATCAAGGCCGCAGGAATTCAGGCGGAGTGACTTTTGAAGGTGTGCTGTGGGTGTATAACCTAGTTCCTCTTGGTTGGCGCGCGACATTTGCACCGTTCGCGCGTTGACCCAGATTCTTAAAGTACACCTGGGAACAACAGATATGGGCGCACAGTGGAAAGCAAAAGGCAAGGAACTGGCAGCAAATGCCAAGGGCAAACTTTTTGGAAGGTTGGCCAAAGACATCATGATTGCGGCACGCAGCGGTGCCGACCCGGCCTCCAACTCGCGGCTGCGCCTTGTGGTGGAGCAGGCCCGCAAGGTCTCCATGCCCAAGGAGACATTGGACCGAGCTATCAAAAAAGGAGCTGGCCTGTCCGGTGACGCGGTTCATTTCGAACATGTGATTTACGAAGGCTTTGCGCCACACCGCGTGCCCGTGATGGTCGAATGCCTGACCGACAACGTGAACCGTACTGCACCCGAAATGCGTGTGCTGTTTCGAAAAGGGCAGTTGGGCACGTCCGGCTCAGTCGCTTGGGATTTTGACCATGTGGGCATGATTGAGGCCGAACCGTCAAAAACCGGTGCCGACGCGGAATTGGCCGCTATCGAAGCCGGGGCGCAAGACTTTGAACCGGGCGAAGAAGAGGGCAGCACGACCTTCCTCACTGACGCCACCGACCTTGACCTTGTGAGTCGCGCTTTGCCCGCCCACGGCTTCAAAGTCTTGTCCGCCAAACTCGGTTACAAGGCCAAGAACCCGGTCAACCCGGCCAGCCTGAGCGCCGAGCACCTGGAGGAAGTCGAAGCTTTCCTGGCCGCGATTGACGGCAACGACGATGTGCAGAATGTTTTTGCGGGACTGGCCGGTTAGTCGTTAACCAGACTCGTTCCGGTTAACCGCTCTTTTGGCCTTGACCAATCAGGCTGGCGTGAACATTGGCATTTTGCCGTCACCCGCCGTTGGCTTGAAACAAACCTTGACCCTCTGCCCGATCTTGAGCAATTCGAGATCGCAGTCAACGATATTGGTCAGCAGCGTGACGCCCTCATCCAGCGTGACGTAGGCGATGGCATAGGGAATCGGCCCGGCACGGCGTGTCACACTGACGCTGTAAATTGTGCCGGTTCCAGGCGAGTTGACCCACTCGGTCTCGCCCATGCAAAAAGGGCAGAGTGCGCGCGGATACCAGTGCGGCTGTTTGCAGGCCGTGCAGCGCTTGATGCAGAACACACCTTCTTTGGCGGCCTTGAAGTAGTGCGCCGTGGCCGGGTCAATCACCGGTTCTGCCAGGGGGCGATCTGCGCAGGGTGTGCCCATATTCAAACTCTTTCCATGATCAATGTGGCGCTGCCGTGGCGCGAACCCAACAGGCCACCCATGCCCTGGGCCAGTGCCAGCCTGCAATTGGGCACCTGTACTTTGGGATGGGCTTCTGCGCGCAACTGGCGCACCGCCTCGATCACTTTGGTGATGCCGCCCCGGTTGGCCGGGTGGTTGTTGCACAGGCCGCCGCCATCGGTATTGAAGGGCAATTTTCCAATGCCCGAGATCAAATTGCCGTCGGCCACAAACCTGCCGCCTTCGCCTTTTTTGCAAAAGCCCAGATCTTCAAGCTGCATCAGCACCGTGATGGTGAAGCTGTCATAGATTGAGGCGTACTGGATGTCACCGGGCTTGACACCGGCTTCCTCAAACGCGCGCGGGCCTGAAATGGCGGCGGCCGACCAGGACAGATCGACCTTGCCGCCCAATTGTCCCTTGATGTGCTCCCCGGCCCCCAGCAGATTGATGACGGGTCGTTTGAGCGCGCGGGCGATCTCGGGGCGCACCACCAGGAGTGCACCGCCGCCGTCGCTCACCACGCAGCAATCGAGCTTGCGCAGCGGGTCCGAGATCATGGGCGAATCGAGCACATCCTGCACCGTGACCACATCACGCAGCATGGCGTTGGGGTTGTGCTGGGCGTGGGTGGATGCCGCCACCTTGATCCAGGCCAGTTGCTCGGCCGTGGTGCCGTATTCGTACATGTGGCGCGCGGCAGCCAGCGCGTACATGTTGACGGTGACCGGGCCAAAGGGTGCCTCCCAGGGCACGTCAGGGGTTCCAGGTGCGGCCACGCGCGGCGCAACGCCACTGGAGCCTTCGCTGCGGGGCCGGCCAGCCAATGTGATCAGGGCCACGTTGCACTTGCCCATCGCGATGGCCTGTGCAGCGTGTGCGACGTGTATGAGGTAGGAGGAGCCGCCCGTGTCGGTACTGTCAACATGGCGGACGTTCAGGCCGAGGTAGTCAACCATGTTGTTGGCACCCATGCCTGGTGCGTCGCCGGCGCAGAAATAACCGTCTACGTCCTGCAGGGCCAACCCGGCATCTTCGAGCGCGCCTTTGGCGCATTCACCATGCAGTTGGGCCACGGTTTTGTCAGGTGCCTTGCGCGTGGGGTGCTCGAATGCGCCTGCAATGCAGGCTCTATTTTTAACGGTCAATGGCGGCTCCGAATTTTTGCTAAACCTGGCCTGACCCAATTTGGCGTTGGATCTGGTCTGCACATTCTTTGGTGGCTCCCAGCAGTCTACGCTCGTGTGCCTTGGTAGCCCGCTGCGCCAGAACCGACGCGTGAATTGCCGCGACGATGTCCCCTTTGCTGTCCAGAATGGGCACGGCATACCCGACGATCCCTTCCACTGATTCGCCATCGCTTTTTGCGAACCCCTGGCTGCGGATGAGCAGAAATTCACGCTCCAATGCCTGGGGCTCCGTGATAGTGGTCGGGGTCATTCTTGGCAGCTTTCCCGCCAGGGCCTGGTTGCCCAGTTTGCTGTCATAGGCTGCATACAATTTTCCGGTTGCCGTACTGTGCAGGAACAGCGGCTCGCCGAGGCGGATATCCAGTGAGATGCGCTGGGTGCCAAGGCAACGATCCGCGTAAAAAACCCGTTTTCCTACCCGCACTGCCAGGTAGACGTCATCACCAATTGCCTTGACCAGATCTTGCAGAAAGCGTCGCGAAACGGTGCGAATGTTCAGCGACTGAAGCGTGCGCAGGGCCAGCGATACCGCGCGCGGGCCAATTGAATAGCGCAGGTCGTCGCTGACCGTGGCCACCTCGGCCGTGACCATGGTTTGAAGCATGTTGTGGACGCTGCTGACGGGCAAATCGAGCGCCTCCTTGATCTCGGTCAGGCGCAGCCCCTCCTTGTGTTTGACGAGCAGGTTCAGCACGTCAAAGGTGCGCAGGTAGCGGTCTGGATTCATGGTGAAACGGCAGCGACGGGGTGATCAAGTGTTTCGGCTCGAATGCTATTTTATAAATAGCAAACAATGTATATTTTACTAGAGCTAGGGGTGTATTTTGATCACTTTTCTTTGAAAAAATGGTAAAAATCGATCAATTATTAACCTATAAGTTAATTATTTTCACAATATGCCACCTAGCTACTAGTTGCCTACATCAGCGGCAGCACTTTTTCGGCCATCAGAACCATTGAGCTGCGGGCAAGCTGCCGGTCCGTCCAGTCGACGCCGGCGTAGAGCAGGGTGCCGAACTCACCGGTCTCCTGTTTCAGGGCATGCAATTGGTCCGCGACTTTGGCGGGTGAGCCATGAATCACCAGTTTGGCAACCACCTGCTCAAGCGTCACGCTGTCGTCCGGCTGTTTCGGATCGCTCTTGAAGACACCCAGTGCGCCGCGCCGCTTGAGCTTGTTGAACAGCGAGCGGTAGTAGTAGTAATACGGCCCGTCAGTGCCGGTTGCGTAAGCGCTGGCGGTGGCGTCGTCGTTGGCCACAAACACCGTCTTGGCGACGCGCCAGTTGGCGCTATCGGCCCCACGGTTGGCACGCGCGCAGCCTTCGACATACTTGCCCCAATGGCTCTTGACCCACATGGGCAGCAGGAAGTTGGCAGAAATCGGGTCCCATCCGCGCGCTGCGGCTTCTGTGATGCCCTGTGAAAACGGTGCTACGGCGGTCACCACAATCGGCGGATGAGGACGCTGCAACGGCGTGGGGATGGTGCCCATGCCAGTCTCGGGAATATAGGTGCGCGCGGTCGAAATATTCCAGTGTTCGCCCTTGATGTTGTAGGGCGGTGGCGTACTCCACATCTGCAGCACCTGGTTGATGGCTTCAAGAATCATGGCCGGGCGTGGCAGCTCCATATTGCCAAAGGCTTCTGCATCCGATGGCAATGCGCCCGGGCTGATGCCCAAAATGAAACGACCGCCCAGTAGATGGTCCAGCATCGCAATTTGCGCCGCGATGGCTGCAGGATGGTGGTTGGGCATGTTCAAGGTTCCGGTGCCCAGTTTGATGCGTTTTGTCGCATCGACCAGGGTCGCCAGAAACAGCGCGGAGGAGGTGATGTTTTCCTCGGGGTCGGTGGCG
>JANOMD010000186.1:0-2498 GCA_031420135.1 Rhodoferax sp.
GCACGGCGGTTTGGCCGCTGTTGTCGCCCTGCCAGGCGCTGGCCAGCATCACGTCACCCAAGGCCACCTCTTGTGGCGCAAACGCAAAGACGCGGCCGCGGTTGGGCACGTCATGCCACATCAAGCCGCTGGCTTTGGCCAGGTCAACCGGTTTGTAGATGACGAAAGACGCCACATAGCGCACCTTGCCATCGGCGTCCTTCGCCAGCTCAATGTCCTGAATGATGGCGTTGCTTCGGTGCTTGGGGTCGAGCTCGCCGAAGGCGCGCCCGGCGATTTGCTCATAGGCGATGGGTGGCGCCGGCGTGCCAGCAGCGGCAACGTAGGGCAGGGTTTCGTCAATGACAATACGGGTCACGCGGGCCTGGACAGGCGTGCACAGCAGCAGCGCGGCCAGGCCGCAGATCAGGGCACCCGTGCGGGTGGGGCAAACGGTTTTCATTTCAGTCTCCAGCGTGTTATTGCCCCACTTTACCCGAGAGTAGCTTAAGACACCGCGCGAGTTGTCCAGCATGAAAGTGAAAAAGTTAGAAATACATCTCGGTGCTTTCCCCGGCATTGAGGCGGTCTTTCAAGGCTTCCATGATGATGAAGTTTTCAAACAGACTACCCCACAGCGGGTCGCGCGCGACCTGCTCCGCAGTGCGCAAGCCCAGCAGCCAACTGGCCAGGCCGACACCAAAACTCCCCATTTCCTGCAAATGCCAGAAAATTTCTGGCATTTGCAGGAAATGTTACACAAAGAATTTACAGGAAATTCACTTCCCGCCAAGCGTCCTCCAGAGAAACGCATTCTCCTGCGCCTGCAAGTGTGCGCTGCTGGTTGGTATCCCAGCGTGCCTGAAGCCCTGCCACCTCAAGCCAGCCTGACTCGCAGAAAATCCAGCATCGCGCGGTTGCGGGTTAGGCGCAGGCGATCTGGCGTGGCCACGGCGTTGATGCTGGTGCCAAATTTGGTGATCGGTGTCCAGTCGGCCAGCACGCGCACCAGGCGGCCTGCGGCCAACTGCTCGTCGCAGGCAAACAGCGGCAGCAGGGCGATTCCCAGTCCGGCCACAGCGGCGCTGGCGGTGGCATCGACGTTGTTGGCGTGGTAGCGGCCACGTACCCGCACGGTTTGGGTTTCTTCGTTGCGCACCAGGCGCCACGCATCGTCCGCGTTTTCGCGCCAATAGCTCATGCACGGGTGCTGCGTCAAATCTTGCGGACTGGTGGGCAGCGGGTTGTTGGCGAGGTACTGCGGTGCGGCGCAAATGACGGAGTCAAACCGGGCCACGGGGATCACCGTCAAACCGGGGGCGACGACGGAGGACATGCGCAGGGCGATGTCGATGCGCTCGTAGGCGATGTCCATCAGGCGGTCTTCGAGCAGCAGTTCGATCTCGATGCCGGGGTGGCGCAGCAGGAACTCGGGCATCAAAGCGGCCAGCACTTTTTGACCCCAGGACTCGGGCGCCGTCATGCGGATTTGGCCGCTAATGGCCTGGCGCAAGTCGCGCAAGCTCTCGTCTGCGTTGCCCAAAGCGGCCAGCGCCTGGCGCGCGAACACGAGGTAGGTCTCACCTGCCGGTGTGAGGGCCACATGGCGCGTGCTGCGCGCAAACAGCGTGGCTTGCACCGCAGCCTCCAACTGCGCGATGCGCTTGCTCACCACGCTTTTGCTGATGTCCAGCGCGGCGGCGGCGGCGCTCACGCCTAAGAGGTCGGCCACCTTCACAAAGGTCGTTAGCAGGTCGGTAGAGACATTCATTGTCAACTTTTTGAGAACAATCTGTTTGCATTTCAGCAGATGCGCTTGAAGCTGTCAAACACTAGACTGCAAGCGGATTCCAGAGCGAACCACAGAGCAAACCCCGATCCAAAACAGGAGACAAAATGTCAGATGAAATGTTGATTTATGCCGACCCGATCACCGTCAATTGCCGCAAGGTGCTGGCCGGTATGGCTTTTTTGAATGCACCGTTCAAACGCGTGCATGTGGATTATTTCAAGGGCGAGCACAAAGAGCCCGCGTATCTGGCGATCAACCCAAACGCCTCGGTGCCGTCGTTGGTCGATGGCAAATTTGAGCTGTGGGAGTCCAATGCGATCTTGCAGTACGTGGCCGACAAGTTGGGCCGCGACAGCGCTTACCCGAAAGACCTGCAAGTGCGCGCTGACGTCAACCGCTGGCTGCTGTGGGAGTCTTCAAGCTGGTTCCCCAACTGCTACTCGTTTCTGGTTGAGAATTGCGTCAAGCCGCTGTTGGGCTCCACCGCAGACCAGGCCGTGCTGGATGCGCAGACCGTGCAGTTCAACAAGCTGGCGGCAATTTTGGAGACCCGTCTGGCCAAGAGTGATTGGGTTTGCGGCAGTCAGCCCACCATTGCTGACATCGCCCTGGCCGCCCCCATGCACCTGCACCAGCACCAGCAGTTGCCGCTGGCGGGCTTTCCCCATTTGAATCGCTGGTTGACCGAGCGGGTTGAGAAGCTGCCTTGCTGGCACAACACCTACGT
>JANOMD010000187.1:0-3976 GCA_031420135.1 Rhodoferax sp.
CCCGTGGTGCGCCCCGCCGTCACCGAGACCACGGCGCTGGGCGCGGCGTACCTGGCCGGGCTGACCACCGGCGTCTTCAAGAGCACCGACGAGCTGTCAGCGCTGTGGCGTAGCGAGCGGCGCTTTTTGCCCACGCTGGACACCCCGCGCGCCAAAGAATTGATGGCACGCTGGGAGCATGCCGTGCAACAAACAGTGCTTTGAAGCGGTGTGGGACCTGCGCTTTTGGGTCAACGGCAGCCGGCATCCCATCGCGTGTTCGATCAGCGTTGATTAGACTCAGGCCAACGACAACGGCGCGTTTGGCCGTCCAAGCATCGGAAACTTAATGAGCGAACACATTGCATTCATCGGCGGCGGCAACATGGCCAGCGCCCTCATCAGCGGCCTGCTGGGCAAAGGCTTCACGGCGGCCCA
Organism: Rhodoferax sp.; assembly: GCA_031420135.1. Classification (GTDB taxonomy): domain Bacteria; phylum Pseudomonadota; class Gammaproteobacteria; order Burkholderiales; family Burkholderiaceae_C; genus JANYCG01. The sequence continues at coordinate 418 of JANOMD010000187.1, forward strand.
GATTGACGTTGTGGAGCCGTTTGACGAGGCGCGGCAAAAGCTTCAGACCAGCTTCGGCATCGCCGCCCAACCGGCCCCCGGCCCAGCGCTAGCCCGCGCCACGCTGGTGGTTTGGGCCGTCAAGCCGCAAACCTTCAAAGACGCCGCGCTGCAAACGCGCAGCCACACGGCCAACGCGCTGCACCTCAGCGTGGCCGCCGGCATCACCAGCGACAGCATTGCCCGCTGGCTGGGCACCCAGCGCGTTGTGCGCGCCATGCCCAATACGCCGGCGCTGATTGGCAAAGGCATCACCGGACTGTTCGCACGCCCTGGCGTCAGCGCCATTGACCGCCAGTCGGTCGAACAGGTCATCGCCACCACCGGCGAATGGCTCTGGCTGGACAATGAAACACTGCTGGACGGCGTCACAGCCCTGTCTGGCTCCGGCCCGGCCTACGTGTTTTATTTCATGGAAGGCATGACCGAAGCCGGCGTTCAGATGGGCTTATCGCGCGAGCAGGCCTACAAGCTGGCGGTGGCGACCTTCATCGGCGCAGGCGAGCTGGCGCGCGCGTCAAGCGAACCCGCAGAGGTGTTGCGCCAACGCGTGACCTCCAAAGGCGGCACCACCTATGCCGCAATCACGTCGATGGAATCCAGCCAGATCAAGGAACTGTTTATCAAGGCGCTGCATGCCGCGCAGGTGCGGGCTGCGGAGATGGGCACGGAGTTTGGTGGCGGGTGAGGCTGACTTGACCCATCGGCCAATTTTTGGTCAAAAACACCGGAAAAGGCGGGAAAAGGCTTGAAATGAAGGTCAAATATGCCTATAGCTATAGTCCCATATACATAGACAGCTACTAAATAGATAGCATCTGAATAGTTTGCAGGTCAATGGGTTCGCACATCAAACACCACACCCAGCCGTTGCGCCGCGTCAACCAGCCGCCGGTCACGAGCGACGAGGCGGCACTTCAAAATCAGGCTGGCTGCCACCCAGCAAAGCAAACTGCCGTGCGCTCTCAAACGCGATGAGCGCCTTGGGGCTTTCACGTATCAGCGGTGTGCGGCCCGTGATGCCCGTCAGCCGCGCCGCAGTGGCCAGCAAATCGTCGTCAAGATCGATGGTGTTCATGGGACCCCGTGACTCAGAGCGATGCCGGCAAAGACGGTAAAGCCCAGCCAGTGGTTCAGGCGAAAGGCTTTGAAACAGCCCTCGCGCGAGCGGGTTCGGATCAGCCAGCCGTGCCACAGCGCCTGTATGGCGGCCAAGGCGATGGCGGCCATGAAGGGGGGCGCGTTGCGGTAGCCGGGCAGCAGCGTGCACCAAATTGCCAGGTACAGCGCGTAAAACACCAGAATGGCGGCCACATCAAAACGCCCCAAGGTGATAGCCGAGGTTTTCATGCCAATCTTGAGGTCGTCGTCGCGGTCGACCATGGCGTATTCGGTGTCGTAGGCCAGCACCCAGAACAGGTTGCCCAGCAGCAAGACCCAGGCCAGCAGGGGCACGGAGCTTTGCACTGAAGCGAAGGCCATTGGAATGCCGAAGCTGAAGGCCACGCCCAGCACCGCCTGCGGCATGGCGAAGAAGCGTTTGGCGTAGGGGTAGATGATGGTCACGGCCAGGGCGGCGAAAGACCAGGCAATGGTGGCCGCGTTGGTGGTGAGCACCAGGCAGAACGCCAGCAGGGCCAGCACCGCGCCGAGGGTCAACGCTTCTTTGACCGACACCGCGCCGCGCGTGACGGGCCGCTGCGCCGTGCGTTTGACGTGTTTGTCAAAGTCCCGGTCGGCCACGTCGTTCAGGCAGCAGCCGGCGCTGCGCATCAAGACGGTGCCCAGTGTAAAAACGATCAGCAAATGCCAACCCGGAAAACCGTTTGACGCGATCCATAGCGCGCTCAGCGTGGGCCACAGCAGCAGCAGCCAGCCGGCCGGGCGGTCCCAGCGGATGAGCTGCAAATAGAGTTGCAGTCGCGATTGAAGCTGCGGCTGAGGTTTTAGTTCGGCCGTCGTTTCAGGCGGTGGCACTGGCGTGCGTTCAGGTGGTGGCTGTGCGACCAGACTATGAAAGCTTGGTGGCTGCGGACAATTTGGCAGACGGTTTGGGCATGGTTTCTTCCTTCTAAAAATCGGTCGGACGGTAGAGGTCTATGGCGAAATAGCAATGGTGATTCACGACAATCGTTTGACGCCCGGCAGCTCGCAGGCGTAGATGGCGTTGCGCAACGCGGCGACGGCTTCATAGCGGGTAAAGCTGCGCCGCCACACCAGCACCACGCGGCGCATGGGCGGATCGCCCTCAAACGGGAGGTATTTGACCAACGCGTTTTCAGCTTTTCGGCGCGACGGCTGTGGCTCCAATGCCTCTTTGGGGATCGACAGGCGCGGCACCAGCGTGACGCCCATTCCCGCTGCCACCATGTGCCGAATGGTCTCCAGCGACGAGCCTTCAAAGGATTTTCGAATGCCTTCAGCGTGGCTGGAAAAGCGCGCAAATTCGGGGCAGACTTCCAGCACGTGGTCGCGAAAACAATGGCCTGTGCCGAGCAGCAGCATGGTTTCCTGCTTGAGCTGTTCGGTGGTCACGCTGGTCTGCCGGGCCAGCGTGTGGGTGGTGGGCACCGCCGCGAAGAATGGCTCGTCGTAAAGTTGCGCCACGGCCAGCCCGGTGTCCGGAAAAGGCTCGGCCAGAATGGCGCAGTCAATCTCACCCGTGCGCAGCATCTCCAGCAGCTTCACAGTGAAGTTCTCCTGCAGCATCAGCGGCATTTGGGGCGTGTGCGTGATTATCTGGCGCACCAGGTCAGGCAGCAGATACGGCCCAATGGTGTAAATCACGCCCAGTTTGAGTGCACCAGCCAGCGGGTCGCTGCCGCGCTTGGCAATGTCGCGAATGCTGGATGCCTGCTCCAGCACGCTTTGCGCCTGGCGCACGATCTCTTCACCCAGCGGCGTGACGCTGACATCATTGGCGCTGCGCTCGAATATTTTGACCTCCAGCTCCTCTTCGAGCTTCTTCACCGCCACGGACAGCGTGGGCTGCGACACATGGCAAGCCTCGGCCGCCTTGCCGAAATGACGCTCGCGCGCCACGGCGACGATGTACTTGAGTTCGGTGAGGGTCATGGGGGTATTGTCCTACCAGAGCTGCGTTGGCCCCCGACGCGGTTGTTGTCCCCCATGACACAATTGGCATTAAGCGAGCGCTCCTCTGAGCGCTACCCCCCCATTTCACCCTGAAAGTTGTCCGCGTGAGCCTGCTCTTCACCCCATTTTCCCTGACGTCCCCAACGGGTAGCCTGACACTTGCCAACCGCATCGTCATCGCGCCCATGTGCCAGTACCTGGCCCACAACGGCGAAGCAACTGACTGGCATCTGGCCCACTGGACCAGCTTGCTCAACAGCGGTGCAGGCATGTTGACCATAGAGGCCACGGGCGTGACAGAGACCGGGCGCATCACCCACGGCTGCCTCGGGTTGTGGGACGACCGCACCGAAGAGGCATTGGGCGACGTGCTGCAGCGCGCGCGCAAGCTGGCACCACCGATGCCGGTCTGCATTCAGCTCGC
>JANOMD010000188.1:0-1632 GCA_031420135.1 Rhodoferax sp.
TCGGTGATGGACTGCACCGTGGCAAAGCCCACTTCGGGGAAACTGCAGCCGGGCAAGATGCCGTCCAGCAAGCCGGGGTAGTTGTCGGCGATCTGGTGCTGCTGGTACGAGCCGCCCGAGCAGCCCCAGCCAATCGTGTAGTGCGGAAGGCCATAGGTTTTGATGAACTGTTCCTTCACCATCGCCATCGACTCGGCGGCGGTGAGATCCTGGCAATTGTTGCCAAAGACGTTCAGGCTGCTGGATGCCATCGCATAACCTTGTTTGAGGATGTTGTGGTCCAGCACGCCGCCGGTGGTGTTGCCCTGGCGATACCAGCCACCCGTGCAGCCGCCGCCAAAGGTGTAGACAAGACGGCCGTTCCACCCTGCGGGCGGCACCCTGTGGCTGGGAGCGGCGTCAACGCCTGGGTTGTGCAACACAGCCGTCTGGTAGATGGCGCGGTTCAACGTGCCGGTCTCAACGCGCACGATGTAGGGCACGGTTTTGCCGCTGGTCGTGGTGGTGGTGGCGACATCGCCAGGCAGCGCGGTCAGCGACGGCAAAGGCACAAAATCGGGTTTGGCGGCGGTGTTGCGGTAAACATAGTCAACCCGGGTTGCCACCGAGCAATTGCCGTCAAGCGGCGCGCCCAGCGTGACCTTGCTGGCTGGCAACAGGAAGCTATCGGTCTGGCAGGTAAAGGGCTGCTGCTGCGCGCCAGAGATCATCGGGCCGGATCGCGGGTAGTTGGTCAACTCCAGCGAACTGATGGCTGCCAGCGAAGTTTCGCCCGGCATTTGCAGGTCGGCTGCCAGCAGATTCTTGCCCGGCTGCAAACCAGTGATCAGGCCAATCAGCTTGCCATCGGTTTGCTTGGCGAAGCTGGACGTGACGTCGCGGCCATTGAGCCGAACGTGCAGACGGCCAACCGGCGGGACGTTGCCGTTGATCCGGACCAGCGCACTGTCACCGCTGACCCATTGGGGCGAGGGCGACGACACGACGGCCAGCTTAAGGTCATCGGTCGGGGTGAAAACGCTGGCGCAGCCGCTCAGGGTCACCAAGGCGGCGGCGATAAGGCTGGCGGTTGTGGCGCGAAAGTGGATCGAAGCTGTCGGTTTGGTCGTGATGGGTTGTGTCATGGTGTGATGGGTTCCTTGCAGCTATTTTGACAGCACCGGCCAGCCATAGCCCGTGCTGCCTGTTATTAATTACATCGCCTTGAACAGATGCGCGTAAAGGCGGCTCACGGCGATTTTTGGCGCGAGGCCCCGCAACGTGAGCCACAGTTTGCCGGCTTCGTCGCGGGTGACGGATTCAATGCTGCCTGCCCTGACCACGGTGCCGCGGTGGATTTGCCAAAAGGCCTGTGCATCAAGCTGCGGGGTGAGTTCTTTCAGCGGCGTGCGAATCAGGTATTCGTGCTTTGCCGTGAGCACCCGCACGTACTTGTCAGCGGCTTCAAAATAGATCACTTCGTCAACCGGCACCATGCGAATGCTGGTGCCTACGCTGGCCTGTATGACCTTGAGCGGGGCGACTGACGGTACCGCCGACCGTTGCGATGATGGTGGCGCACCGACCAGCTTGCGCAACTGCGCCAGCGTTGCTTCAAAATCCGTGCTGTCTCTGGACCGATTGGCAAGTTTC
>JANOMD010000189.1:0-2803 GCA_031420135.1 Rhodoferax sp.
CAGCGCACCGAGCACCGGGCCGCTGACGGTGCTGGCACCGCCGACCAGCATCGCCACCAAGGCGTTTCCACCGGTGGCGAAGTCCAGCAATTCGGGCGAGGCGAAAGCGGAATGCAGCCCCATCAACAAGCCCGATACGGCTGCAATGAAACCGGCCAGCCCGAAGGCCAGCACCCGGGGCAGATAGGTATTGAAGCCTGAAAAGCGCATGCGTTCCTCGTTGGCGCGGGTCGCACGCAAGATCTGGCCGGTGCGGGATTTGCCGACCATCCAGGCCAGCAGCATCACGCCGCATAACGCCAGCCAGGCCACCGCCCAAAAGGTCTCTGGCCGGGCCAGTTGGGCCTGGCTCAGGCCAAAAAAGCTGCCGCTCCATTTCATGGTCAGGCCATCATCGCCACCCGTCACCGAACGGAAGTCCGTGATCATCACCACTGAGCGCAACATTTGCGCCAGCGCGAGGGTCAGCATGGCGAATGGCAGCGGCCTGGCGCGTACCACCAGCATCCCGATGAGCAGGCTCAACACGGTGGCCGCGACCAGGCAAAAAGCCGCAGCAGCCATCACGTTCCAGCCAAAACTCATCACGGCGATGCCGAACAGGTAGGTGGCACCGCCGGTAAATCCCGCTGCACCAAACATCACCAGGCCACACTGGTATGCCAGCAGACCGATGGCGACTGCGGCGATGCCCAACACCATGGCGTTGATCAGCAGCCCAAGATAAAAAGTGCTTTTGAGAACCGACGGCACCAGCAATCCCAGGGCGATCAGCGCCGCCACCACCAAACCCGCCGTCCAGCGGGCAGGCAGCCGCGACCGCACTGCATGGCTTGCCACAGGTTTCAGGGGAGTCGCTGTCGGCACGGCGCTCATCAGGCGACCCTCCCGCGACCCAAGCCCTGCGGTCGCCACAGCAGCACGAAAAACAGCATGAGGTAGGGTGCCATCACCGCCAGCGTGGGTGACAGGATGGCACCTATGACCTGAATAAAACCATACGCCACCGCTGCTGCAATGGCTCCGCCGATGCTGCCCAGCCCACCGATCACCACAATAATCAGGCAACTGATCAGAATATTCGCGCCCATGCTGGGATCCACCGACAGGTATGGACCGGCCAGTACCCCGGCCAGTCCGGCAAAGCCGGTGCCCAGGCACACCACCACCAGACTCAGCCGATCAGTATTGACGCCCATCATGCGGGCCACCATCGGCTGTTGGCTGACTGCACGAACATGCATGCCCGAGCGCGTCCACTTGAGCCATATTGCCAGCGCCACGCAGGTTCCAAAACCCACAACGATTAAAAATATCCGGTAAGCGGGGTAGGGCTGGCCAAACAAACCGATGGAGCCCGCCAGCGATTGCGGCACGGAGACCGACAGGGGCGAGGTCCCCCAAAACCCGCTGACCACCTGGCTCAGAACAAGCGCCATGCCAAAGGTGATCAGTGCGACATCCATATGGGATCGCTTTTGCAGGGGCCGAAGCACTGCATACTCAAACGCCACCCCCACTAGCGCAAGCAGCACCGGCACAATTGCCAGCGCGATCCAAAAATTGAATTTTGAGGCGAAGGTATAACCCAGGTACGCACCAAGCATATACAGTGCGCCGTGCGAAAAATTCATCACGTCCCGCAAGCCAAAAATCAGGGCCAGGCCGCTGGCAAGAATGGTTAGCAACGACGACAAGGCCAGCGCATTCGCTAGCTGGATCACAGAGAAATTCTGGGCAAAGTCCATCTCAGACACTTCGCTGCGCTGCGGGCACAACTTCATATCCACCGACAAGCAAGGATGCTGAAACAGTCATTTCGCCCAGTCGGCGATGTATATGTAAGTCCACGATGGTGTCTCCTGCTTTTTTCTGTGCAGCGTGACTTAGATCTGCACCAAACCCGCCTGCCTGCACTGGTACGCCGAATCCTAAAAGCGTTCCTTTAGAAAGACAAATCAAATAATCTGAATCACTATTAAGGAAATACTGAATAGGGTCTGCCAACGGATGGTCTGAAAGGTTATAGATGCAAGGCAGACCAGATGGACGATTCAGGATGAAAGCAATGAGACTAATCACATCGGTCGCAGGTGGCTTCGGTGCCCACGCCAAGACCACCTGCGTGGCGGCATTTGTGGCTCGAAGGGACAGCTCATGCATGGACGGCCCTGCTGGCTTTGATCAAACCGCACTACTACTTGTAATAAATCCAATTTGCTATACAAATAGTAGCTAACTATCTATATAATACTAGAGCTATAGGCCTATTTCATTGGTAAAATGGCGAAAAATGGTCAATTGAGCATGGTTTTAGCGTACTCTGATATCGTCCGCGATATGACTTTTTCCATTGCCATTGGGCATCAGTTTCAACCATCTCTTGATGGTGTTTTTTGCTGCGCTGGTGTGGTGGATGGCCGATGTGATTGGTCAGGGACAGGCGTTGGCGCAAGACGCCAGTAACAGCAACGACGCCAAAAGCGTGAAGCCCCTTCAGTGGCTTTAATGGTATCCTCATTTCTAAATTAGGAATCAAGTTTCGATATTTCGAAACCAAAACACCTTGCGTGAGACACGCGTACCAAATGGAGACTTCATGATGCGGCGATGGAAATCAGTTCTGAAATTTGCAGTGTTGATGGGGCTGGCCGCTTGCGCGCAGGCATTCCCGGAGCGCCCGGTGCGCCTGGTGGTGGGGTTTGCACCTGGGGGTTCCGATATTTCTGCGCGTCTGGTAGGGCAAAAATTATCCGAGCTGTGGGGCCAGCCGGTCGTCGTTGACAACCGGCCCGGTGCGGCG
>JANOMD010000190.1:0-14411 GCA_031420135.1 Rhodoferax sp.
ACCGTGCGGTCAATCGCATCACCATACTGGTCAAACCCGGTGTATCGAATCTGCGCCCAGCGCGGAACTTGGGCGCGCAGGCCCGGCACTGAAAGGCAACCTTCCCAATCCAGCGCCTCATCAACACCAATCGGCGTGATCACCGGGTTGATCAGTACCGTACGCGGTATCGGCGGTGCATCCGGATAGCGCGGGGTGCGCTCACCAGTGCCAAAAATCACCACTTGCAGATCGACGCCAATCTGCGGCGCCGCAAGCCCCGCCCCGCTGGCCGCGCGCATGGAATCCAGTAGGTCGGTGATCAGCAGATGCAGCGCGTCGGTGTCGAACTGAGTGACCGGCGGCGCGACGCGAAGCAGGCGGGGGTCGCCCATTTTGAGGATTTCTCGGATGGTCATGATATGTATCTGATTTTCAAATTTTGCAGACTGGAAAGCAGCGCCGGGACATCGACTTCAACCATGCTCCAAAGCATTGTCGATGCCCAAATAGCCATGAATCTTCTGGCAGTTTAGCGGGTTGGCCTTTGCACAGTTCACGCAGGCGCATTCACCAAAGCCCTCAACCCGGCCTCATCCAGCACCATCACCCCCAGCTCCCGTGCCTTGTCCAGCTTGCTGCCCGCCTCGGCACCCACCACCAGATAGTTGGTTTTTTTGCTGACAGAGCCTGCCACTTTGGCACCCGCCGCTTCGAGCAGGTCTTTGGCTTCGTCGCGGCTGAGGGTTGGAAGTGTTCCGGTGATGACGAAGGTTTTTCCGCTGAGGGGTTGCGTCGCGCCCGCAACCGGTTCGCCCTCCTCCCAGGTCAATCCGCACGCTCTTAATTGTTCAACGACCTCGCGGTTGTGCGGCTGATCGAAGAAAGTTCGCAGGCTCAGGGCGACGATGGGGCCGACATCGGCAACGCCCGTCAATTGCTCCAGCGTTGCGTCCATGATCGAATCGAGCTTGCCGAAATGACGCGCCAGGGCCTTGGCAGTCGCCTCGCCCACATGGCGGATACCCAGGCCGAACAGGAAGCGCGGCAACGTGGTCTGCTTTGATTTTTGCAGCGCATCGACGATGTTTTGCGCTGATTTTTCAGCCATGCGATCCAGCGCGGCGAGTGAAACCAGGCCCAGGCGGTACAAGTCAGGCAGGGTTGTGATGACGTTGGCATCCACCAGTTGATCCACCAGCTTGTCGCCCAGCCCTTCGACTTCGACCGCACGGCGCTGCGCAAAATGCAAAATCGCCTGCTTGCGCTGCGCGCTGCAAAACAGGCCGCCGCTGCAGCGGTAATCGGCCTCGCCCTCCTCGCGCACGGCGACGCTGGCGCACACGGGGCACACCTGCGGCATGGTGAACGCTGGTGCGTCGCCCACGCGCTTGTCCAGCAGCACTGACACTACTTCTGGAATCACATCGCCCGCGCGGCGCACGATCACCGTATCGCCCACGCGAACGTCTTTGCGGCGCGCTTCGTCTTCGTTGTGCAAGGTGGCGTTGGTCACTGTGACACCGCCGACGAACACGGCCGCCAGCTTGGCCACCGGTGTTAATTTGCCGGTGCGGCCGACTTGAATTTCAATGCCCAGCACCGTGGTCAACTGCTCTTGCGCCGGGTATTTGTGGGCCACGGCCCAGCGCGGCTCGCGCGTCACAAAACCCATTTTTTTCTGCAACGCAATGCTGTTGACTTTGTAGACCACGCCGTCAATGTCAAACCCCAGACTGTCGCGTTGCTGTCCTATCCGCTGGTGATACGCTACCAGTTCAGAAGCACCCGTAGCGATGCTGGTCAAGGCAGAAACTGGAAGCCCCCACAGTTTCAGGGTTTGCAGCAGCTCGGCGTGGGTTTTGAAGTCTGGCCCGCCCCCGTCGATTGACGAGACCTGGCCCAACCCATAGGCAAAAAAACTCAGGGGCCGTTGGGCCGCTATCGCCGGGTCAAGCTGACGAACCGCGCCTGCTGCTGCGTTGCGTGGGTTGACGAAGGTCTTCTCGCCTTTGACACCCTTGGCGATCTTCTCGCGTTGCCGTTCATTGAGCGTTTCGAAATCGTCCCGGCGCATGTAGATCTCGCCGCGCACTTCTAACATTTCGGGCACGTTAGGTGGCAAGCGCAGCGGAATCTGGCCGATGGTACGGATATTCTGCGTCACGTCCTCACCCGTTTCGCCGTCGCCGCGCGTAGCCGCCTGCACCAGCACGCCATGCTCGTAGCGCAGGCTCATTGCCAAGCCATCAAATTTGGGTTCGGCCACATACTCAACCGGCGGATCAGATTCACCCAGCGCCAGCTCTTTTCGCACGCGAGCATCGAAATTCTGCGCGCCGGTGGCCTCGGTATCGGTCTCAGTGCGGATGCTCAGCATCGGCAGCGCGTGGCGCCTGCTGGCAAAACCATCCAAAGGCTTGCCCCCAACGCGCTGGGTGGGGGAATCAGCCGTGATCAAGTCAGGGTGCGCGGCCTCCAGCGTTTGCAGTTGCTGGAACAGGCGGTCGTATTCGGCATCGGGGATTTGCGGATCGTCCAGCACGTAGTAGCGGTGTGCGTGCGCATGCAACTGGCTGCGCAACGCCTGCAATTCATTCAACAGCAACATGGGTCTTCAACTTTTGCATCAATTCAGTGACCTGTATTTTCCGCGCCAGATGCGGGAAACACGCAAAGGCAGGAAAGATTTTTTGAACCGGTGATTGCCGCAAGCATCTAGCTTTCCGGGGTGGGATCAGGCCGACGGCGCACTCAGCTCCGCGGCTGTCCCCCGTCCTTCGGACTCCTCCTTGACGCCGCTGCGCTGAGTGCGCCATCGACCTGATCCTGCAAGCGCCGAGCTTGTTTCACCTCTGTATTCGGGCAACCGCTCCTAGCAGATGAGGTTGGGGTGGGTGGCGAAGCGAAGTCAAGGAGGAGCGACTGGCCATAGGCCGCGCGGGGGACATTCGGGTAGCTACCCACCCCGGCCTCATCGGCTCGCCCATCCCTGAATGCGGTCTTCACGCTCTGAACCCAGGAAAATCAACACTCGGGGCAAATCTACCGTCATAATTTGCGCATGCACCCGTGCGCAAACCTTGCAAGCCCTTTGTCACCAACCCGCTCTTCGTCAGGGCGGCGGTTCAGTCCAGCATGGTTTATTCGCCACGTTTGAGTTCGCGCGCTTGGCTGACATTGCTCGGCGCGGCGGATAAACGCTGATCGCTAGGCATTGATCTATGAAATTTGAATGGGATCCAGCCAAAGACGACAAAAATGTCCACAAGCACGGCGTTGCTTTTGACGAAGCTAGCACGGTGTTCGGCGACATTCTTTCGAAGACTGGTCGTGACTTGGAGCATTCTGCGGGAGAAGATCGTTACGTGACTTTCGGCTTGTCCAGCCGGGGCGAGTGCTCGCGGCCTATCATACTGGCCGCGCTGGTGTTATCCGTATTTACAGTGCCCGTACGACCGTCCGAAAGGAGAAACGAATTTATGAAGATGGCTAAATTGAAAGATGAAGAAATGCGCGCCGAATATCGACGCGAAGACCTCGGACTACTCGTCCGTGGTAAGTATGCCAATGCCTATGTCAAGGCGACAAATGTCGTCGTGATTGACCCCGGATTAACTAAAGTTTTCCCAAATAGTGAGGCAGTTAACGAAGCGCTGCGCAACTTTCTGGCAGTCGCCACATTGACCACAGGCATAACGGGTCGTTCAAGACCGATAACGCGCAAGCGCGTGGCGGCTTAGCTTCCACAGAGTAAGGGGTCAGGTCTTGCAATGATGCATTTGCTTGATTGCCAGACCTGACCCCAAAGAATGTTTGATGGCGCATGTGCCCAATTCGTATCGGTTGCTGATTTGATTTTTTAGCGCTAAAAATTAACCGGGAGGTTAGTTTTTGAGTCAAATCGCTGTTGGAGGCTGTTTTTTTGAATTAAATAGGCCTCTAGCTCCCGAACAATATGCGTAAATAGCTACTTATTTAGTAGCTATTATCTGCTTCCGGTGTCTGCTTGATTGACGGCGATGACCCGAGAGTCCATAATTCGTATATCTGTTGAATACACAAATGTAACTATGAACCGTGATGCCACCATCAATCTGCGGGCCATGCCCACCCAGCGCGACTTGATCGACCAAGCCGCGAGTCTGCTTGGCAAAAACCGTTCAGATTTCATGCTGGAAGTGGCCTGCGACAAGGCTCAGGAGGTGTTGCTCGATCAGGTGTTCTTCCGCCTGGATGCCGATCAGCTTCAGCAGTTCATGCGTCGCCTGGATGCCCCGCCAGAGGTCAGCCCCGGTCTTGAGCGGTTGATGGCTGTCAAAGCGCCTTGGCGCACCGGCCTGGCATGAGCCTGCTGCTGGATGCGCCGCAGCCTCTGGTAGCCCATCACATCCTCACCGAATTTGACTGCGGGCAAGCCGCGTTGAACACCTGGCTGCAACGTCGCGCCATGGCCAATCAGTCCAGCGGTGCCAGCCGCAGTTTTGTGGTGGCAGATCCTGAGCATCGCGTGTTTGGTTACTACGCCATTGCGGCAGGTGCCGTTTCGCACGCAGATGCGACAACTACCACCCGGCGAAATATGCCTGATCCCGTTCCCGTGATGGTGCTGGCGCGCCTTGCGGTTGACGTTCGCGCTCAGGGCTTGAAGCTCGGCGCAGGCCTGCTGCAAGATGCCGTCAAACGCGTGCTGGCGGTCTCAGACCACGCGGGCGTGAGAGCACTGCTGGTACACGCAATTGATGAGCGCGCCAAGCAGTTTTATGAGCATTACGGGTTTCAAGTGTCACCTGTGCATCCGATGACTATGATGTTGCGTTTGGCGAATACCCGGCAGTGATTCTCAACCCGTGATTGCCGCAAATATCCAGCTCTGCGGGGTGGGATCGTGCCGACGGCGCACTCAGCTCCGCGGCTGTCCCCCGCGTCGGCTTATGGCCGACTGCTCCTCCTTGATGCCGCTGCGCTGAGTGCGCCATCGGCCTGATCCTGTAAACGCTTTGAGTGTTCGACTTGAGGTATCCAACAACCCTTAACAGCCGATGAGGTTGGGGTGGGTGGCGAAGCGAAATAAAGGAGGAGCGCACGGCCCGAGGCCGGCGCGGGGGACATTCGCGTAGCTACCCACCCCGGCCTCATCGGCTCGCCCACCAATGGATGCGGTGTCCACGCGCTGAGCCGAGGAGCAAATTGGAGGCCAGATCGACATCAGTTTGCAGGGCCACTTGACGCGGGCCGGGAGGCGCGCGGCTGATACCACTACGGGCGTGCCGCGCATTTATTGGGTCGCGCAATCGATGCGAAATTGGTTGCGCAAATCAGCACACGGGGGCAAATCCTCCGTCATAATTTGCGCATGCACCCGCGCGCAAACCTTACAAACTCCTTTGTCGCCAACCCGCCCGTTTTCAGGGCTGCGGTTCAGTCCGACAAGGTTTTTCCGCCGCATTTGAGTACACGCGCCTTGGCTGGCATCGCGGCGCGGCGCATAAACGCTATACGTTAGGCTTCATAAAACATGGCCCTCCTCGCCGAAACCCTCGTAGACGAATGGCTGAACCGTCAAGGTTTCTTTACCGTCCGTGGCATCAAGCATGGCAACGATCAAATTGACCTGCTTGGCATACGACCCAGCGAGTCGGGGCTAGAAGCATGGCACGTGGAAGTCCAAAGCAGTTTTAGACCAATCGGCTACATCTCCCCGGTCACGGGCGAAATCGGGAAAACGTTTCTAGCCACCCCAAAGAGTGCGAGGAAGCGACCACCCGAGATAGTCAAAGAGTGCGCCGAAGCGTGGGTCGAGTCAAAGTTCAAGAAGCAACGGAAGAAAACTGCCCGTGAGCAAGCCTGGCCAGGGCGGAACTGGGAATACGTCTTCGTGCATGCAGTCGTCAGGGAGCCAGAGGAGCTGAAGGCAATCGCTTCGTGCGGTGTTCGGCTTGTTCCCTTGCACGAAGTACTCAAAAGTCTGGAACATGAGGCTGCAACAGGAATCCGCGGTGGTGCAGGAACAGACTTCTCCGAAATCATCGAGTACTTCAAGAAACACTCGGCTGCATAGCGCGGTGAAGCCTATCGAATTAGGTTAAATCGTGCGAAGCCACGATCTGACCCGGTTGTTGGACAAGCCCGGCTGTGAGCATCAACTCTTCTGGAAATATCTTTTGCGATTCCACCGCACACGAGCGATTTCTGGCTTGCCCAAGCTGGCGGTGTCGGCCAGCGCCCTGTGGTTGGACTGGAGTTGGAGTTGACCCCCACAAAGTACTGCTGAAAGCGCCGCTACGAAAACAGCCGACGCGCCAACTCCGAGCCTGCCGACAGCTCATGCTCATCCAGCTGGTCGTACAGCACCTCCAGCTCCGAGCCAATCACATCCATCGAATCGGTGGGCAGGGGCACTCCGTTGTCATCGGTGATCACGCCTTCCATCGCCAGCGCGAGTGCCTTTGCTGCCTCACGCAGGCGCACAAACGGGCTCTCGGCGCGGTCTACCTGGGGCACGTCCAGGCTCAGCACAACCTCGCGCAGGGCCGACTGCGCGGGGTCTTCAGCCAAAGCCGCCTGGGTGTCAAAACTCAAACCCAAGATTGGCGGCAGGCCAAGTGTGCTGGTGGGCAACACCATGCGGCCTGGCATCACGCCTGCGACAAAGCCCAGCCGCCCAGCCTGTTGCTGCACGTAGCCGGGGCTCCAGGCGGCGTTGCGGGCACGCACGGTGAAGCTCAACTGCGCGTCGTGGGCGCTCGCAAAATGATCCAGCTCGCGCGCGCGGGCTACCTCATCGCGCATTTCGGGGAACTCGGGCGCGCCGTTGACCGTATCGGCAAAGGCTTGTGTCTTGATGACGAATTCTGAATACTCGATGTCATTGAGGGCGCCAGACCGGTTGGCAAGCTGTACTCCGGCCTGCAAAGCACTGTAGCGCTGGCCAGGCATCGGCATCTCCCAATGCTGGTGTGCTGCGTTCAGCCCTTCAATGGCGAACGGTTTGCTGCCGACGCGCCGCGTTGCAGGCATCGCGACCAGCACGGCATCGCCCGAGACAACACCATCCAGCGCAATCGGCGCGATGACATCAATCAGCGCATCCAGCAGGGGCTTGCGGTCGGGGGCGGGAATGGGGAAGTCAGCGGCGGCAAATTCGGCATCCGTCCCGCCCAACGTCGGGTCAATCTGGCGCGACGGCGCAAATGGCTCCTCAGGCTGGGCCTGCAAGGGGGCGTTTTTGCGCGACGTCCACGCGCCGTGCGCCACGACCGCAGCCAATACCAGTCCGCCCGCCACCGCCAGGCCGATTTGCAGGGAACTCATGTCCATGGACATGGCAGCCTCAGGCCAACTCTGCCAAGGAGACGGCCGCGTCCATGTCGACCGTGACGATGCGTGAAACACCCTGCTCCTGCATGGTGACGCCAATCAACTGCTCGGCCATTTCCATGGCGATCTTGTTGTGGCTGATGAACAGAAATTGGGTCTCTTTACTCATGCTGGTTACCAGTTTCGCATATCGCTCGGTGTTGGCGTCGTCCAGCGGTGCATCGACCTCGTCCAGCAGGCAAAACGGCGCCGGGTTGAGCTGGAAAATCGCAAATACCAGGGCAATTGCCGTCAGTGCCTTTTCGCCACCCGAGAGCAGGTGAATGGTCTGGTTCTTCTTGCCCGGCGGCTGCGCAATGACCTGCACGCCCGAGTCGAGAATTTCTTCACCGGTGATGACCAGGCGCGCGTTGCCCCCGCCAAACAGCTCGGGGAACATTTTGCCGAAATGCTCATTCACGGTATTGAAAGTACCCGACAGCAGCTCGCGGGTTTCGCCGTCGATTTTGCGGATGGCGTCTTCCAGCGTGGTCATGGCTTCAACCAGGTCGGCGTTCTGCGCGTCCAGGAACTGCTTGCGTTCGCGCGCTGTGCTCAGCTCGTCCAGGGCGGCCAGGTTCACCGCCCCCAACGCGATGATGTCGCGGTTCAGGCGGTCGATATCGGCCTGCATGCCAGCCAGGCGCACATTGCCGTCTGCGACGGAGGCCGCAACCGCCTCCAGATCGGCCTTGGCGTCCAACAGCAGTTGGGTGTATTGCTCAAACCCCAGGCGCGCGGCCTGCTCCTTGAGCTGGAATTCGGTAATGCGCTGGCGCAGTGGGTCAAGCTCGCGTTCAAGTTGCATGCGCCGCTCGTCGCTGGCACGCAGTTTGGTTGTCAAATCGTCGTATTCGCTGCGTTTGGCGCCCAGCGAGACTTCGCGCTCCAGCTTCAGGGACAGTGCCGATTGCAGTCCGGCCTGCGCGGCAGCGTCGGTCAAACGCATCAATTCGTCCTGCGCGCCGCGCTCCTCGCAAAGCAGTGAATTGGCCTGCTGCGTGGCGGCATCGATCACCCGCGCCAGCTCGGCCTTGCGCGCATCCAGACTGCGCATGCTGAACGTCGCCTCCTGCGCCTGGCGCTCCAGGCTTCGCTGCTGCTCGCGGCAGTCGGTCAGCTGGTGCTCTGACGTGATGACGCGTTCATCCAGATGGGCGTGACGCTCCTGCGTGTCGGCCAGTTGCATGTCAAGTTCGTCAAAACGCGCTTCGGCGGTGACGCGGCGCTCCTGCAATTCCTCAAGCTGGGCATCCACTTCTGCCAGGTCACCTTCGATCTGGGTGCTGCGCTGGCGCATCTGCTCGGCCAACTGAGTCAGACGCAGGGTTTCAACCTGGAGTTCGTGCGCGCGGCTCTGCGTCTCGGTGGCGTCGCGGCGCACCGAAATCAGGCGCTGGGATGCGTCGGCATAGGCCGCCTCTGCCCGCACCAGGCCAGAGCGCGACTGTTCGCTGATCAGGCTTTGCGCGCGCAATTGCTTTTCCAGGTTTTCAATCTCCTGCGCGCGGGCCAGCAGCCCAGCCTGCTCGGAATCCTGAGCATAGAAGCTCACGCTGTGGGCCGTCACGGCATGGCCGGACTTGACAAAAATAACCTCGCCGGGCTGGAGCCTGTCCCGCCCATGCAAGGCGTCTTCCATGCTTTGGGCCGTGAAACAGCCCTGCAACCACTCGCCAAACACGGCACTTTGGCCGGCGTCGTTCAGACGCAATAAATCCGCCAGCGGCTTGAACCCGTGGGTTGATGTTGAACTGACTTGCGGCAACCCGGCCAACGGCAGGCTGTAAAACGCCAGTTTGGCAGGCGGCGCGTCCAGCCCGCCCGCACCGAGAAAGCCACGCACCATGTCCAGCCGGGAGACCTCCAGCGCGCCCATGCGCTCGCGCAAAGCGGCTTCCAGCGCGTTTTCCCAACCTTGTTCGATATGGATTCGGCTCCACAGGCCCTGCAAATTTTCCAGGCCGTGCCTGGCAAGCCAGGGTTGCAGTTTGCCATCGGTCTTGACCTTCTCCTGCAAGACCTTCTGGGCGTCCAGCCGCGCCTTCAAGTCGGCCAGGCGGGCCGACTCGGCATTGGCCAATTGCTGCTGCGCGCGACGGGCTTCATCCAGCAGCGGCACGCTGTCTTGAAGCTCCTGGAGTCGCCCATCAGCAATGCTTGCGGCTTCCTGCGCTGCTTCAAACTGGGTTTGCAAATTGACCAGCCGCGCCTCATCGGGTGCGGCCAGTGCGTTGCGGTCTAGGCCCAGTTTGTCGCGACGCTGGTTGAGCTGGCGCGACTGCTCTTCAATGTTGCGCTGCTCAGCGGCCAGCACCTGAATCTGCTGCTGAACCTGCGTCACCAGTACGCGCTGCTGGTTGGCGACCTTTTGCGCCAGGCGCAGCGCATCTTCCAGGTCGGGCAGGGTCTGCGCCTGTTCCTCAACCTGGGCGGCCAGCAGCCCGGACTTTTCTTCGCCCACCATGGCCAATTCGGACAGGCTTTCGATTTCAGTCTGTGCATCATCCTTGCGGGTTGCCCATTGCACCGTTTGTTCCTTCAAGGTCGCCAGGCGCTGCACCACGCGCTGGCGGCCCTCGACCACAAAGCGGATTTCGGCTTCCAGCCGGCCGACATCGGTGCTGGCTTCATACAGCAGACCCTGCGCCTGGTTGACGTGGTCGCCCGCCGCGTAATGCGCCTGGCGCACGGTTTCCAGGTCGGCCTCAATGTGGCGCAAGTCGGCCACGCGGCTCTCCAGCGCGTTGACGGCACCCTCGGAATCGGCCTTGACCCGGGCCTGGTCGGCGGCTGCCTCGCTGCGCTTCAAAAACCATTGCTGATGCTGTTTCTGCGTGACCTCGGCCTGCAGCGTGTTGAACTTGCGCGCCACTTCGGCCTGCGCCTCCAGTTTGTCCAGGTTGCTGTTGAGCTCGCGCAGGATGTCGTCCACCCGCGTCAGGTTCTCGCGCGTATCGGCCAGACGGTTTTCGGTCTCGCGGCGGCGCTCCTTGTACTTGGAGACGCCTGCGGCCTCTTCCAGAAACAGGCGCAGCTCTTCGGGCTTGCTCTCAATGATCCGGCTGATGGTGCCCTGCCCGATGATGGCGTAGGCACGCGGCCCCAGCCCCGTGCCCAAAAACACGTCCTGCACGTCGCGCCTGCGCACCGGCTGGTTGTTGATGTAATAGCTGCTGTTGCCGTCGCGCGTCAGCACCCGTTTGACGGCGATTTCGCCAAACTGGCCCCACTGCCCACCAGCGCGGTGGTCGGCGTTGTCAAACACCAACTCAACACTGGCGCGGCTCGATGGCTTACGGGTGGTGGTGCCATTGAAAATGACGTCCTGCATCGATTCGCCACGCAGCTCGCTGGCTTTGCTCTCGCCCAGCACCCAGCGCACCGCATCCATGATGTTGGACTTGCCGCAGCCATTGGGTCCCACCACGCCCACCAGTTGCCCCGGCAACTGAAAGGTGGTGGGTTCAACGAACGATTTGAACCCGGATAGCTTGATGGAGTTGAGACGCACGGGCTTGAATTTATTTGACGAAAAGCTTCGCTAAGCTATTGATTCATATGAAAAACATGGGCAATTTCAGTGGCCCAGTCAGGGCCCCATGATACCTTGTCGGCCCTTGAAATCAGCCGCTGGCCGAGCCGACTCCATTCAATGCGAGATTCAGCGCGGTGCTCAGGCAAATGGAATCACAACTGGATTCGCAGACAGGCGGGCGAATGGGTTGACCAGACGCACGCCGGCCATTGCCTCGCCTGAATTCATGTCTTCACTGAACAGCGTCGCACATCCGGCAGTCTGTGCACTGGCGACGATGAGCGCGTCGTAAAAAGCCAGTTTGCGGGTTTGGAGCAGGTCAAGTCCCATCCGGATGAGGGCTGGCGTGACCTGGACCACTTCAAACTGCTCGTACAAATCAAGCTGGGCACGAATGTAGTCCGGCGACAGTTTGAGTTTTTTGACGGCGACGTTGCAATACTCTTTGAGGACTTGGGTTGAAAGAACCCCACAGGTAGTTTCAAACAGTTGCTTGAGCAGGGCCAACGCTATTTTTTGCTTGGCTGGCTCATCGCTGGCCTCGGCATAGATCAGGATATTGGTGTCGATAAAACTGCGCACAGCCATGAAGGCAACCTCGCTTAGCGCTCATTGGCTTCATCACGGCTGAAGTGCCAGCCATCAAGCCGTCCACCCGACTCAAGGCAACGCGCCTCGAACTGGGCCCATTGGTCAGTGCGCTTTGAACTTCCGGCCAATTGCTCCAGGTAGTCGCGCACGGCTTGATTCAGGCTCTTGCCCATTTTCTGGGCAGCGTCGCGCGCGCGCTGGGCGACTTGTTCATCCACAGACAGGGTGATGTTCATCGAGACAAGCCTTTCCATCCAATATTCAGACTCAATTGCAAATATTATGTGTGCACATTATAAGTTGAATTCTGTCCACTTGGGCTGGTTGAATCATATGTTTTATATAGCAACAAACTAAATGAATACGCGAGCTATAGGCCTATTTCATCGATTTTTTTCGATTTTCAAGCGTCTGGGGCTCGAAAAATGAACCTGTAAGTTAATTTTAGCCGACTCCCAGGGCGACTCACCACACCACGCCACAACAGAAATAGCCGCATGCGCCGAACGCAGTCAAAACCGGCGCTGGACCGCCGGTGCGAGGCTGGATAATCACCGGTTGTTGCCGAACCGGCAACCACGCCCTGTGACATGAAGCCCGTGACATGAATCCCCTGCTCGCCCACCTGCAACCCTACCCCTTCGAGCGCCTGCGCCAACTTTTTGCGGGCCTGACGCCCAACCCGGCATACCGGCCCATCAGCCTCGGTATTGGTGAGCCAAAACATGCCACGCCGAATTTCATCCTGGATGCGCTGGATGCAGCGGCCCGCGCCACGCCCAGTGGCCTGGCCGCCTACCCGGCGACGGCCGGCGACATCAAACTGCGTGAAGCCTTTGCCGGCTGGCTGCATCGCCGCTATGACTTGACGCTGAACCCGGCCACGCAAATGCTGCCGGTGAACGGCTCGCGCGAGGCGCTGTTTGCCTTGGCACAGACCGTGATTGACCCCGCAGGCCAACCTTATGTGGTTTGTCCGAATCCGTTTTATCAAATCTACGAGGGCGCGGCGATTCTGGCCGGGGCGACGCCCTGGTTCGTGCCCGCAGTTCCCGCCAAAAACTTTGCACCCGATTGGAACAGCGTGCCTGAGGCTGTTTGGGCCAACACACAACTCGTTTTCGTCTGCTCCCCCGGCAACCCCACAGGCGCGGTGATGCCGCTTGCCGAGTGGGAAAAGCTGTTCGCCCTCAGTGACCGCCATGGCTTTGTGATTGCGTCCGACGAGTGTTACAGCGAGATTTATTTTCGTGACGAGCCGCCGCTGGGTGGGCTGGAGGCTGCGGGCAAACTGGGACGCACAGACTTCAGGAACCTGATCGCGTTCACCAGCCTTTCCAAGCGCAGCAACGTGCCTGGGCTGCGCAGCGGCTTTGTGGCCGGTGACGCCGCCATCATCAAGCAGTTCCTGCTTTACCGCACCTACCACGGCAGCGCCATGAGCCCGATTGTGCAAACCGCCAGCATTGCCGCATGGAACGACGAGCAGCACGTGGTGGACAACCGTGCAAAGTACCGCCAGAAATTTACCGAAGTCACGCCGGTGCTGGCCGCCGTGCTGAACGTGGCGCTGCCGGACGCCGGGTTTTACCTGTGGGCAAAAATTGACGGAGACGACGACGCTGCCTTCGCGCGCGCGCTGTTCACTCTTTACAATGTGACGGTGCTGCCGGGCTCCTACCTGGCGCGCGATGTGGCGGGCCATAACCCGGGCGCGGGACGGATTCGAATGGCACTTGTCGCCGAAACCAGCGAGTGCCTGGAAGCTGCTCAGCGCATCGTGCAATTTTGCAAAACCGCTTCTGCCAAACCACTTCTATCAATTTCCTGATTCTCTGACTTCCTGACATGACACAACAACTGCAAAACATCATCGACGCCGCGTGGGATGACCGCGCCAACATCACCATCGCCAACGCCCCCAAAGAGCTGACGGACGCCGTCGAACACGTCATTGCTGAACTCAACACGGGCCGCCTGCGGGTGGCAACGCGCCAAAGCGTGGGGCAATGGACGGTGCACCAGTGGATCAAAAAAGCCGTGCTGTTGAGTTTTCGCCTGAAAGACAACGTCGTCATGCGCGCTGGCGATTTGGGCTTTTACGACAAGGTGCAGACCAAGTTTGCGCATCTGGACGAAGCCCAGATGAAAGCCACCGGCGTGCGCGTCGTGCCCCCAGCCGTGGCCCGGCGCGGCAGCTACATCGCCAAAGGCGCGATTCTGATGCCGTCGTATGTGAACATTGGCGCCTATGTGGATGAAGGCACCATGGTCGACACCTGGGCCACCGTCGGCAGTTGTGCACAGATTGGCAAACATGTGCATTTGAGTGGCGGCGTCGGCATTGGCGGCGTGCTGGAGCCGGTGCAGGCCGGACCCACCATCATCGAGGACAACTGCTTTATTGGCGCCCGCTCGGAAGTCGTTGAAGGCGTGGTGGTGGAAGAAAACTCGGTCATCTCGATGGGCGTGTATCTGGGCCAAAGCACGCCCATTTATGACCGCGAAACCGACACCGTGAGCTATGGCCGCATTCCTGCGGGCTCGGTGGTCGTATCAGGCAACCTGCCCAAGGCCGGCGGCAAATACAGCCTGTACTGCGCCGTGATCGTCAAGCGGGTTGACGCCAAGACGCGTTCAACCACCAGCCTGAACGAGCTCCTGCGCGACTGATTTTCCAATAACGCCTCCCCTGCCCCCTAAGAACGATTCCCGAATCAATTCCTGCAAAGAGGAGCAAAACCATGTCAGCCGCCCCCCCCACCCAATCCGGCACGATGGAGCGCATCCTGCGCCTGATGAGCGAGAAAAAGGCGTCGGACGTTTACCTGTCCGCGCACTCGCCCGCGCTGATCAGGATCAACGGCAACTGCCTGCCGATCAACAGCCAGCTCCTGCCACCGGATGCCCCGCGCAACCTGCTGGCTGAAGTGCTGTCCGCAGA
>JANOMD010000191.1:0-3170 GCA_031420135.1 Rhodoferax sp.
GCTTGCAGGCGCTGGGCCTGTCATTCGATGCCTGGCTGTTCCACACCCAGATTGACGAACTTGTGGACTTGGCGCAGGCCCTGCCTGGCTTGCCCATCGTGCTCAACCATCTTGGCGGTCCGCTGGCGGTTGGCCCTTACAGCGGTAAACGTGATGAGGTGTTTGTGGTGTGGCGTGAATCCATCAAGCGGCTGGCGGCGTGCCCCAATGTGAGCATCAAGCTCGGTGGCCTGGGGATGGCCATTGGTGGCTTTGAGTTTCACCAGCAGGCGCTGCCGCCATCGTCGGAGCAACTGTGCGTTGCCTGGGCGCCGTATATGCATGCCAGCATCGAGGCCTTTGGCGCGCAACGCTGCATGTTTGAGAGCAACTTCCCAGTCGACAAGGCCATGTGCAGCTATGGCGTGCTTTGGAACGCCTACAAGCGAATAGCGGCTGGCGCGTCAGCCAGCGAAAAAGCCTGGTTGTTCAGGAACACTGCCTCGACGTTTTATCGACTTGGAATTGCTGACGGCCAGGCGCAAAATTAGTCCAGTCTTCGCAGGAAACATCAAGGCCTGCGCGGTACGGAACATCAACCGGAGCACATCATGAATGATCGCAATCAATCGCTGGAAATCCAGCTGTCCAACACCATCACCGAAGCTGAATGGGCGCTGCGTGTGCAGCTCGCGGCAGCCTACCGGCTGGTCGATTACTACGGCTGGTCAGAGCAGATTTATGCGCATCTGACGGCCCGCGTGCCAGGGCCGGACAACCATTTCCTGATCAACCCCTACGGCCTGAACTACGAGGAAATCACCGCCTCCAATCTGGTCAAGATCGATGTCGATGGCAATGTGATTTCAGGGGGGCGGCACACCGTCAACTACGCCGGTTTTGTGATTCACTCCGCACTGCACATGGTGCAATCCCAGAACAACCATGTGGCGATGCACACCCATACGCGGGCCGGCATGGCGGTGGCGGCGCTCAAGGAAGGCTTGCTGAACATCTCGATGTTCTCCACCGCCTTTCATAACCGTCTGGCCTACCACGATTACGAAGGCGCTGCGTTGCGTTTGGATGAGCGCGAGCGCATCGTCAAGTCACTCGGCACGGCGCGCGCGATGATTCTTCGCAACCATGGGCTGCTGGCGGTGGGCCGCACTGTGCCTGAGACTTTTCTGCGGCTGTACCGGCTCGAGCGCGCCTGCCAGGTGCAGGTTGATGCGGCCGCTGCCGGCACCCTGAACATCATGCCGCAGCAACTGGCGGCCCAGTCGGCAGCCGACCTGGACAGCTTCCAGGACTCGCACCCGGATGGCGAAGGTGTCGTCGAATTCGAAGCGTTGATGCGCAAGCTGGATCGCATTGACGGGAGCTACCGGCACTGAACGCGGCTACACCGTGCTGCAGGTTCAGGGCGGCCGCGCAACGGCGCACTTAAGGGTGATCGACAACGCCCGGCAGCGCGACACCACCTTGGCCACTGCGGCCAGCTTCGTGGTCGAGTGCGGGCGACCTGGCGCCCAACGGGCCTGAAAGCAGCGGCGCATTTGGCTGGCGTTCCTGAGATGCTGCGGCCATGGCGCACGCAAGTGCCGCCCCATAAGGCAATGCCTGCAAGGCCAGCATCAACATCCACAGTGCAGACTCTGCATGATTGGGTTGGCGGGTGATGCTGATCGCGGCAATCGCCACCAACAAGGCAAACAGCAGCAGCAGTTCTTCGCGCGCGGGCGCCAGCAGCATGCCCAGGCGAGTGCCCAGACAGGGTGGCGGTGACCCGCGCCGTTGCCCACCCTTGGGGGTCACCTGAAACACGGCCGTTTTGTAAAAGAGGCCTGCCAAAATGCCACGGGCAATCGTATGCGACAGGGCCATGCCGGCAATTGCAGCGCCCGCAATACCGCCCACCGAACACGGCACGCGCCGCCAGTAGAGCAGCGGACCGATCACCAGTTTGGTGGCGCAAAACAGCGCCAGCGGCAACAGGTACAGCGCCACAGGCAGTGAAAAATACTGGGGCAACGCCAGCACGCCGGCCGTCCACACCAATGCCGCCAGAACAAAAATGAAGTGAAAGGCATCGCCAATCCAGGGTAACCAGCCCGCCAGAAAGTGGTACCGCTGCCCCAGGCTGAGCGGCTTGGGGCATCGCGCAGTGGGTGCCTGCGATGGCAGCGCGGGGTCGCTCGCAAATGGCGCTGTAGGCGATCCATGCCCCAGCAAGGCCCGCCAATGCGCCCTCAAAATCTGCATGCCGCCTTGCGCCCAGCGCTGACGTTGCTTCTTGAAGGCGGCAAAGCTGTCTGGCGTCAGCCCTTCGCCCATCACCTGATCGACATAAACGGTGCGAAAGTCGTGTTGCAGCAGGCGCAAGCCCAACTCGGCGTCTTCGCAGATGCACCAGTCGGACCACTGCCCATGCGCACGCAGGGCCTGCGCGCGAATCAGCGTCATCGTGCCGTGCTGGATGATGGCATCGCGCTCATTGCGGTGGTGCATGCCAATTCGAAAGAAACCCTCGTACTCCCAGTTCATCATTTTTCGAAACACGGTGGCGCCCCAGTCGCGGTGTGCTTGCGGCGCCTGCACGATGCCGACCTGGGGGTCGTCGAAATGGCCCACCAGCGAACGCAGCCATTCGGGGCGCACCACGTAGTCGGCATCGACCACGCCGATCACCTGCGCACGCGGGTCGGTTTGACCAAGCGCAAAATTCAGCGCGCCAGACTTGAAGCCAGGCCAGGTGGGCAAATGGATAAAGCGGAAGTTGCCCGGCAGGCCCGCCACAAAATCGCGCACCGGCTGCCACAGGCCATCGTCGGTGGTGTTGTTGTCAACCACGATCACTTCGAACGCCTGGTAGTCCAGCGCATGCAGGCTTTTGAGTGTGGCGATCACCATCTGTGGCGGCTCGTTGCAGCAGGCCAGGTGGATCGACACAAACGGTTGATGCGCGTCTGGCGGCAATGTCTTGGGTGCGAAACGCCGGCGCAGGCTGCCCTCCCAAAACAGCTCTACAAATTCAAACAGGTGCACCAGCAGAATCGCCACCATCACCAGGGATGTGGAAATCAGCAGCGCCAGCATCAGCCAGTTGCCGACGGTCATGTAATGCAGCATCGGCAGCGTGACCACCACCGTGGCCAGGGCCAGCACCGCCTGTGCCGTCGCCGCAAACG
>JANOMD010000192.1:0-8202 GCA_031420135.1 Rhodoferax sp.
GAGTCGTGGGCGCGCGAATACCGGGGCGACCTGGGCATTGCCCTGAGCGATGTTTACGGCATGGACGCGTTTCTGCGCGATTTCGACATGTATTTCTGCAAGCTGTTTGACGGTGCGCGCCATGACAGTGGCGACCCGTTCCAGTGGGGTGAACGCATGATTGACCACTACCTCAAGAACCGGGTGGACCCGCGCACCAAGATCCTGATCTTCAGCGATGGCCTGACCGTGCCCCGCACCATCGCGCTTTACCAGCAGTTCCGCGGACGCGCTCAACTGGCGTTCGGCATAGGCACCAACCTTAGCAATGACCTGGGTTATGAGCCGCTGCAGATCGTCATCAAGATGACGCGCTGCAATGGGCAGCCGGTCGCCAAGCTGTCAGACACGCCGTCCAAGAACATGTGCGACGACGAAAAGTACCTGGCCTACCTGCGTCAGGTGTTTGAGATTGTTTGATCTGAGGATGAAGACGAGGATGAGAATGAGAATGCGGGTGTTGATCGGTTTTTGGCGCGGCGTTGTGGCCGCAGTGCTGGCTGCAGTGCTTGCTTTTGCGCCTTCTGCGGTGCTTGCAGCCAGCGCTGACATGGGTCAGCTGTCAATTGCCTGGAGTTTGCCGTTCGTCGGCATCTTGCTGTCGATTGCACTTTTCCCGCTGCTTGCACCCTCTGCTTGGCACCATCACTTTGGCAAAATTACAACTGCCTGGGCGTTGGCCTTCATGCTGCCCTTCACGGCGCTGTTTGGGCCTGCAGCGATGGGTGCAAACTTTACCCACGCTTTGCTGGCCGAGTATGTTCCCTTCATCCTTTTGTTGACGGCCCTGTTCACCGTGTCCGGCGGGATCTTCATACGCGGCAACCTGCACGGCAGTCCCGGCTTGAACACAGCCATTCTTGCGATTGGTGCCGTTCTGGCGAGCTTCATGGGCACCACGGGAGCCTCCATGTTGATGATCCGTCCGCTGATAC
The DNA here is from genome assembly GCA_031420135.1 of Rhodoferax sp. Lineage (GTDB taxonomy): Bacteria > Pseudomonadota > Gammaproteobacteria > Burkholderiales > Burkholderiaceae_C > JANYCG01. Next base: position 975 of record JANOMD010000192.1, read on the forward strand.
GCGCGAACGACAACCGAAAGCACAAAGCCCATGTTGTGGTGTTTTTCATTTTTATCGTCTCCAACGCGGGAGGCTCCCTGACACCGTTGGGCGACCCTCCGCTGTTTTTGGGATTTCTCAAAGGTGTGGATTTCTTCTGGACTTTGAAGCACATCCTGCCCCAGACGCTGTTTTTGATAGGCGGTCTGCTGGCTGTTTTTTATCTGATTGACTGGCAGATTTACCATGCCCGCGAGGAGCTCTTGCCCGTTGATCCAACACCGGACACCCGCCAGATTGGTTTCGACGGCGCCAGAAATTTCCTGCTGCTTGCGGCCATTCTGGCACTGGTGCTGATGAGCGGATTCTGGAAGCCTCAGATCGCATTCGACGTGTGGGGAACCGAGGTGGGCTTGCCTGGCTTGCTGCGGGATTTCGGGTTGATTGTCGTGACTCTGCTATCACTTCAAGTCACCCCGGCCAAGGTGCATGCGGACAACCGGTTCTCCTGGGCACCGATGGCGGAAGTCGCCATTCTGTTTGCGGGGATATTCATCACCATCGTCCCAGTGATTGCGATGTTGAAAGCTGGGGTGAGCGGCCCGTTTGGAATGGTGGTCAAAGTAGTCACCAACCCTGACGGGACACCCAACCCCGCGATGTACTTCTGGGTCACGGGCCTGCTGAGTTCGTTTCTCGACAACGCGCCGACGTACCTCGTGTTTTTCAACACAGCGGGCGGTGACCCCACACTTTTAATGACGACTTATGCGCCAACGCTGGCCGCCATTTCGGCCGGTGCCGTTTTCATGGGCGCCAACACCTACATCGGGAACGCGCCAAATCTGATGGTCAAATCCATCGCTGAAGAGCGGGGGATAGCCATGCCAAGCTTCTTTGGCTACATGGCCTGGTCAGGCGCCGTACTGCTGCCGATGTTTGCCATCATCACTTTAATCTGGTTCATTTGATTTTATGACTCGTCCAAAACTGCTTGTTGCCCGCGCCAATTTTCCAGAAGTCATCGCCAAGCTCGCTGAGCATTTTGAGGTCGAATCCAACCAGGACGATGTCACCTGGAGCCAGCCCGAGTTGATTGCAAAATTGCAAGGCAAGGTGGGTGTGCTGACCAATGGTGGCGAGCGCATCAACGCCGACGTGCTGGCGGCCTGCCCTGAGTTGAGAATCTGCGCCAACATGGCCGTGGGCTACAACAATTTTGACGTGCCGGCCATGACTGCTGCCGGCGTGCTGGCCACCAACGCGCCCGATGTGCTGACCGAAACTACCGCCGATTTCGGCTTCGCCCTGCTGATGGCCACGGCGCGCCGCTTGACCGAGAGCGAGCACTATTTGCGCGCCGGTCTATGGACGCGCTGGCGCTACGACATGTTTGCAGGCGCCGAGGTACACGGCAGCACACTGGGCATCATCGGCATGGGCCGCATTGGGCAGGCCATCGCCCGGCGCGGCGCCTATGGGTTTGGCATGAAGGTGATCTACCACAACCGCTCGCGTCTGGACGCTGCCACTGAAGCCCAGTGCAAGGCCCAGTATGTCGGCAAGGACGAGCTGCTCAAGACGGCCGACCATGTGATGCTGGTGGTGCCTTACTCGGCGGCATCGCACCACACCATTGGCGCTGCCGAACTGGCGCTGATGAAACCCACGGCGACGCTGATCAACATTGCGCGCGGCGGCATTGTGGATGACGCGGCCCTGGCGGTGGCTTTGCGTGAAAAGCGCATCGCCGCTGCCGGGCTGGATGTGTTTGAAGGCGAACCGCAGGTCAACCCGGCGCTGCTGACCGTGCCCAACGTGGTGCTGACGCCGCACATCGCCAGCGCCACCTTGCCAACCCGCCTGGCGATGGCCCATCTGGCGGCTGACAATTTGCTGGGCTATCTGTTGCACGGCAAGGCGCTGACGCCCTTGAATGCCGCGGTGGCAGCGAGCCGAAAATTGTAAAAAATTAACCTGAGAGTTAATTTTCGACGTCAAAATGGCGAATTTTTGCCAAAAAATTGGCTAAATAGGGCTCTAGCTCTACTATTATATAGATAGTTTGCTACGTTTAGCATAGCAATTTTCGCTGGCTTGTGAAACTTCGGGTGTCCCCACTGAGCGGGTCGATGAATTCGATGGACCTGGCCAGCAATTGCAGCGGGCGCTCAAAATCAGTCTGGCCTTGCGGCGTGAGGATGGGGTAGATGCCGTCGCCGACGATGGGCAGCCCGAGTGCCGCCATGTGCACCCGCAACTGGTGGCGCTGGCCGGTGACGGGCGTCAACGCATAGCGCGCGAACTTGCCCAGCACTTGCATTGGCTGGATGATCGTCAGCGCGTTCGGCTCGCCCGGCACTTCGATTTGTTGCAGAAAGTGATCGGACGGCACCAGACGGCTTTCGCGGCGCAGCGGCCAGGGCAGGTCGGGGTTCCAGGGTGCAATGGCCTCGTAGGTCTTGTGCACGCGGCGCTCGCGAAACAGCGCGTGGTAGGCGTTGCGGGTGGCGCGCTGCACTGAAAACAGCACCAGGCCGGCAGTGTCCCGGTCGATCCGATGAATCGGTGCAAGGGCGTCCAGACCCAGCCGGTTTTTCAGGCGAACCAGCACGGTTTCGGCCAGGTATTTGCCGGACGGCATCACCGGCAGGAAATGCGGTTTGTCAACCACCAGAAGATGGGCGTCCTGCATCAGCACGACTTCGTCAAATGGAATGCGCGGCTCCACGTCCAGGGCGCGGAAATAGTAAAGCCGGTGAAAGGGCTGGAACGCTGTCGTGGGCGCGATGACGTTGCCCGCATCGTCCGTCACATCGCCTTGTGCGAGCCGCAGCTGCCAAGCCTGCGCCGTCACACCCTTGAACCGCTGCACCAGGAACTCCGCCATCGTGGACCAGGGGCCGGTCGGTGTGACGACGCAGCTTGCATCGACCCCGGCTCTCGCGGGTGGCGGGTTGGGGCGAAAACGGGCCACAGCAGGCAGTCGTTCAACGGCGCCTGAACACAATGTCCCACACGCCGTGCCCGAGTTTGATGCCACGATTTTCGAATTTGGTGAGTGGCCGGTAATACGGCTTGGGCGCGTAGCCGTCACCCGGCTGCATGGCATCGACGGTGTTTTGCAGCAGCGCCTCGGTGCCCAGCACCTCCAGGATCTGCAGGGCATAGGGCTGCCAGTCGGTCGCGCAGTGCAAGTAACCGCCGGGCTTGAGGCGCGCGGCCAGTTTGGCGATCAGCGGCGGCTGGATCAGGCGGCGCTTGTTGTGGCGCTTCTTGTGCCATGGGTCGGGAAAGAAGATATGCACGCCGTCAAGACCATGCTGCGGCTGGCTGGCGCTCCAGGCTGGCAGCATCTGGTCGAGGACTTCGACGGCGTCATGCGCGATGATGCGGATGTTGGTCAGCCCCTGCTCGCCAATGCGTTTGAGCAGTGCGCCCACGCCGGGTTCATGCACCTCGCAGCACAGAAAATTGGTGTGAGGCAGGGTAGCCGCAATCAGGGCCGTTGCCTCGCCCATGCCGAAGCCGATTTCAAGCACGACGGGTGCAGGTCCAACGTTGACGTAGCTGGGTGCGGCACCGGTGTCGGCGGGCCTGGCAAAGGCAGCGACCAGGTCGATGGGCTTGTGCTGGTAAGGCAACAGGTAGCGCGGCCCCAGGTCCTCAAAAGCCCGCGCCTGGCCCTGCGTTGTCCGCCCGGCGCGGCGTACATAGCTCTTGATGTTTTTCGGGTGCAGAACGCCGGCGGGCGTGTTGGCATGGGAGGGTTCAATCACCAGGCAGATTGTAGAGATGCCGCCAGGCGTTCACCCAATGGCTCAGGGCATCGCCCAGCGTGGCGCTGCCGCTGACGGGCAAACCCAGGACCATGGCGGCCTGGTTCAGGGCGATCAGCGGCATTTCAGCCTGCAAGCCGATTGCCCCATTTTGTTTGGATAGTTTTTCGCCATTCGCACCCAAAACCAGGGGCGTGTGCAGGTAAATCGGCGAGGGCAAACCAAGGCGTCGCTGCAGCAAAATCTGCCGTGCCGTGTTGTCAGCCAGATCTTCGCCGCGAACGACGTGGCTGATGCCCTGAGCAGCATCATCCACAACGACGGCGAGCTGGTAAGTGGTGCAGCCGTCGGCGCGCTGAAGCGCGAAGTCGCCAATCAAGGCTTCGACGTCCTGGCTTTGCAGGCCAAGGCGACGGTCGGTCCATTGAATGGTGCCTCTAAAGTCTTGGGCAGTCGCTGGATGGCCATCGTCTGTGCGCAGCCGCCAGGCCAAACCTTTTGGGAGGCTGCCGGTTGACAGCACCGGGTTGGCGGGACGGCAGGTGCCTGGGTACACCAGTTCGGCGTTGCGGCTGCGGGTGTGGCCCTGGGCTTGACGTGCCGCGTCCATCTCTCGGCGGGAGCATCGGCAGGGGTAGGCCAACCCACGGTGTGCCAATTGCGCCAGTGCATCGCCATAGGCAAGCATGCGTCGCGATTGAACCCAGGGCGGCTCGTCGCTCACCAGTCCGAAGGCGCCCAATTGGGCCAGGATGTGTTGTTCGATTCCGGCGATGCAGCGCGGTCGGTCCACGTCTTCAATGCGAACCAGCCACGTGCCGTCGTGGGCGCGGGCGTCCAGCCAGCTGGCCAGTGCGGCTACCAGTGACCCCGCATGAAGTGGCCCGGTGGGCGAGGGGGCAAATCGACCGATGTACTGGAACGCCCCCACATCGGTTCCATCAAATCACGGCAAGCGCCAGTTCCAGGCCGGATACGAAGGCGTCTTCAACCCGATGCCCGATGCACCAGTCGCCGCACGCGCCGATGCCGGTTTTTGCATCCCACAAATGGGACTTGCCCAGCGGCTGCGTGGTCTGGGCGTAAAGCCAGCGCTGGGTGTCAATGTGGGCTGGCTCGGCGCGGATGCCGGTGATTTCCGAAAAGGCCTTGAGCATTTTGGCTTGCACTCTGGGCACGTCGTCTTGCAGATGTTCCTGTGACCATGCAGCACTGGCCTGGACGGTCCAGCGCTCGACCGATCCACGTCCGGGTTTGGAGGACTCACGTGCCAGCCAGGCAATGCGGTGGTGCGTGCTGCGGGCAGCGTTCCACTGGGGACCCAAGGCCGACAGATTGGCCTGCATCGCCTTCGGGAAGGCCAGCATGAGAGTCCAGCACGGCGCGACCTGCACCTGAATCAACTGGCTGGCCAGGGTTGCGACCTGGTTTGAAGAAGCCAGCAACTCGCGTGCCTGGGTTGACGGCGCTGCGATCAACACAGCGTCAAAGCCTGAATAGACCCGCTGTGAATCATCGACGCCGGTGGTGCGAATTTGCCATTGATTCGGGTTCAGCGGGTCGGTCTCCAGCGCGTTGACACGGGTCCGCAGTTCAACGCGGTGTGCTTGCATCAATGGCTTTGCAAAGGCCTGAACCAGCGCGTTCATGCCCGGCACAGGCACCCAATGGGCTTCGCGCGCGGGCAACCCGGCTGCCGCCACACGCCCGAGTTCATCCAGTACGCGTACGGTGTTGGCGCTCCACGGTTTGCACAAACCAGGCACGGTATCCAACGCCTGGGCAAAGCGGGAATCCCGCACCGTGAAATATTGCGCGCCATGGTCGAACGTGCCAAATGCGCTGCTGCGGGTGGCCATGCGCCCGCCTGCATCCGCGCTTTTCTCGAACACCGCCACACGGTGGCCCGCCTGTGCCAGCGTGCGCGCGCAGGCAATGCCCGCCATACCGGCGCCTACAACGGCAAAGCTTTTGGGGCGACGGTCGACGGGGGGTTTGGGCATACGCAGATTCTCCAGTGGTAGTTCCATACACCGGACTTTACACGCCCTGATGCTGCGACAGGAGGGCTACCCTTGTTGCAGGGCTTTCGAGCTGCTTGAGCCACCATTGCAGCGCGCGCCCATGCTCTGACCGGCTGGCGCTGCGCCAGGCATAACCGGGCTGCACCACGCGTTCGGGGCGCAGCACTTTTTTAACCACCAGGCGCCCCGCGTCAATCAGGGTGCGAGCCATCGGTTCCGGCAAAAAGCCGACACCCATACCGCGCAATTGCGCCACCAGTTTGGCCTGCATGGTGGCGACGGTGAACACGTCCTGACCACTTAACAGGCCATACGTCATGCCAGCCCCGCGCTGCACCGAGTCAGCGACAGCGACGGCCCGAAATTGCTGGATGACTTCGTCGGTCAATGGCTCTGGCAAGGCAGCCAACGGGTGATGCGGCGCCACCGCGAATACAAAACTGACGCGGTCCAACGGTTTGGCCTGCAGGCCGGCAAGGACGCCCGGTTCCAGCCCAACACCAATCGCAAGGTCAGCCTGGCCGGACGTGAGCGCCTGAATCGTGCCTGACAACGCCTCGTCGCGCAGCCTGATGCGGGTGGGTGGATTGAGCGCAAAAAAAGCACTGCACAGTTCCATCACGGTGGGTCGGGAAATGATGCTGTCCACGGCGATGGTGAGTTGTGGCTCCCATCCGGTTGCAACCCGTTTGACCCGGTTCGCCACGGCGTCAATTTCGTTCAATAGCCGCGTGCCCTCGCGCAGCAGCTCGGTGCCCGCTTCGGTCAATTTCGCTTGACGGGAGCTGCGGTCAAACAGCAGCACATCCAGCGCGTCTTCGACCTGGCGCACCCGGTAGGTCAGGGCACTGGGTACCAGGCCCAACGCGCGCGCTGCCGCGGCAAAGCTTCCTTCAGCCGCAATGGTTTGCAGCATTGCGAGTGCATCCGGCGTCAAAACATCACGAGCAGTTTGCATGAAAGTCCATTCATCGTTCAAATTATGTGAATGATGCCATCAAATGGAATGGATACTTTCTGACCCGTTGGCGCTTACAGTTCTCCCCATGCATCCACCCCTTTCAGGAGAAACAGCATGTTGACCATTCGACCATCAAAGGAGCGCGGTTACGCCGATCATGGCTGGCTCAAGTCGCATCACAGTTTTTCGTTTGCCGGTTATCAGGACCCAAGGCACATGGGCTTTGGCAACCTGCGGGTCATCAATGAAGACCGCATCGCGCCCGGCACCGGATTTGGCACCCATGGACACCGCGACATGGAAATCATCAGCTACGTGCTGTCTGGCAACCTCGCGCACAAAGACACCATGGGCAACGTCAAGGGCATTCCTCCCGGTGACGTCCAGCGCATGAGTGCGGGTACGGGAGTGCAGCACAGCGAGTTCAACCACGCACCGAACGACACGACGCATTTTTTGCAGATCTGGATCGAGCCCAATGTCAC
>JANOMD010000193.1:0-2826 GCA_031420135.1 Rhodoferax sp.
GTCAGTGGCGCGCATCTCCACGTCACCGACGATAGATGCCAGCTTCAGGCTAGCCAGGGCGGTGCGCACTGCCACGAGTTCGGTGGACTTCGCCTTGAGAATGGCTGCATGCAGCACTTCGAAGGTCATATAGGCATCAGCATCCAGGTAGGTAGGCTTGCGTTTGAAGCGCGCTTCAAAGGCCTTGACGAAAGCGCTGTTGCGCTCACCCGGCATCGACCAGTAATAACTCTGGGCCGTCACCATCCCGGCGGTGGTGTCGCCTTGGGCGCTGATGATGGTGTCGTTGGTCGAGTAAACCGACAAAACCGACTTGTATTTTGAAAACAGTCCAAACGGCTGCTGCTGCTTGGCCAGCGTGATAGCGCCAGAGCCGGGGTAGACCACCATCAGCCCGTCGGCAGGTTTGACCAGCAACTGGGAAATAAAGCTGCCGACATCAGGGGTGGTCATCGAAGGAAACAGCGTTTTCTGCACGACTCCACCGCTCTCTTGAACCAGCGCAGTGAAGCGCTTCGCGTAATCGTGGCCCAGTGCGTAGTCCCCCGCGATCAGATCCCACGACTTGATGCCACTTTGTTTGAGCAAAGTCCGATAACCGTTGATGTAGTAGCTGTCGTTGACACCAATTCGAAAGTAGTTTGCCTGGCAATTCTTGCCCGTGAGGTCGTCGGTTGCAGCCGTCGTGTCGAGTAACAGCGCGTTCATGGCCGCCAGCTTCGGAACCAGTCCCAACGATGTGCTTGAACTGTTCAAGCCCGCGAGAAATGTCACGCCTTGCTGCTCCACCAGCCGGTTCGCAGCAGCGATTGCCGCAGCCGGCGTACCGGCATGGGTTTGCGTCACCAACTCGTATTTGCGCCCCAGTGCACCGCCCTGCGCATTCAGGGTCTCGACGGCAAAAGCCGCTCCATCCTGAACAAATGGCGCAAGCACGGTGAACGGACCGGAGTCAATATTCATCAGCCCGACCTTGATCTTGTCTTGCGCAGTAGCGGCACTGTTCAGTACCAGGGCAGCAACCGCAATTGCCAGCAATTTGTTAGTCATGAGAGTTTCCTTGTGTCAATTAAAAAGCCAGGGCAGCCCGATGCTGCTCGGTATCGAGGTTTTCGGTGAGGCCGCGGTCTATGATTTCGCCTTTGGCCATCACCACGAAGCGCTGGCTCACGCGGCGCACCAAATTCAGGTGTTGTTCGACCATCAGCACCCCCGTCCCGGCAGCGCGAATCTCGTTGAATACCCGCGCCAGGTCGTCCACCAGCACCGGCGACAAGCCTTCAGAAGGCTCGTCGAGCAACAGGACCCGCGGGTTACCCAACAGCGCACGGCCAACCGACAGCATCTGCTGCTGGCCCCCGCTGAGTGCCGTGCCCAACTTGTCGTGGCGCTCCTGCAGCACCGGAAACAGCTTGCAGACTGACGTAACCGTCCAGTGGCCCTTGCGGCCAGAGGCAGCGCCCAGCAACAGGTTTTCACCCACCGTCAGGTGGGGCAGGATCATGCGTCCCTGGGGCGACAGCGTCACGCCCTGCTTGGCCGCCATAAAGGCCGGGAGCCTGTTCAGGATGCTCCCGCCGACTTCGATGGAACCTGCACTGATGGTGGTGGCACCGAAAAAAGACATCAACAGCGTGGACTTGCCCGCACCGTTTTTTCCGACCACGGCGACGGCTTCTCCCTCATCGACTTCGAGATCGACATCACGCAGCACGACCGACTTGCCGTAACCGGCATAAAGGCCCTTGACACGGATAAAACTCATAGCGGCTTTGTCGCAATTGTTTGGGCTTGCCAACCCGGCGCGCAGACAGCATCCAGTGAAGTTGCTGCGTTTTTCATCCGGCAGTTCCCAGGTAGGCGGTGATGACGCGCGGGTCGCTTCGCACTTCGGCAGGGCCACCGGTGGTCAGCAAACGACCGAGGTCCAGCGCGGTGATGGAGTCACAAAAGCGGAACACGGCATCGACATCATGCTCAACCACCATCGCGATCACGTTGCGCTCACGCACTACCTTGGCAAGGTGCTCGAACAGGGTCATGGTCTCGGCGGTTGAAAGCCCTGCGGCCGGTTCATCCAGCAACATCAGGCTGGGTTTGCCCACCAGGGCCAGCGCAATATCCACTCGGCGCTGATCGCCATAGGCAATGCTGTCCGCCATCTGGTCGTAAACGCTACCCAGTGCGAGCGTGTCAACGATCCCTGGCAGGTCGGTTTCGCCCAGTTGTGAAGCCACCAGCTCAAGCTGTTCGCCCACACGTATGCCGGGGAAGATGCTGGTGCGCTGGAACGAGCGCGACATGCCCATGCGACGACGCCAGGTAACGGAGCGCGCCGTGATGTCCTTGCCATCGATAAATACGCGGCCACGGGTTGGCTTGAGCCGGCCGGTGATCGCATCCATCAAGGTCGATTTTCCGGCACCATTGGGGCCGATCACACCGTGCAGCACGCCGCGCCGCACGACTTCCAGATGAATGCCGTCAAGCGCCTTGACGCTGCCATAGGACACGCTCAAGTCTTCAACGCGCAGCATGGCCACGCCCCATGATCCGGCCGATGCCGTTGCGCAGAAAACCCATCGCACCATCGGGAAAAGCAACGATGACCAGCACCACACCCAAGCCGGTGAGCAACTCCAGGTGACCACTGGCACCAAACTGGTCCTGCCCGATGACGTACAGCAGCGCACCGAGCACCGGGCCGCTGACGGTGCTGGCACCGCCGACCAGCATCGCCACCAAGGCGTTTCCACCGGTGGCGAAGTCCAGCAATTCGGGCGAGGCGAAAGCGGAATGCAGCCCCATCAACAAGCCCGATACGGC
>JANOMD010000194.1:0-14805 GCA_031420135.1 Rhodoferax sp.
CCGCGACTTTGATAAAAAGAATCAAAACAACATTGATCTGGCCAACCCCGGCTTGAGCGACTTGAACTCACTGCCAAGCGGTGTGGGCCACTTCACGACCCGCCAGAACGTGCAGTACAACTGGATTCCGCTGGACAAATCGGCCGACGTGATGGACCTGCTGGCCAGCGTCAGCATGCACGGCATCCAGACCAGCGGCAACTGCATCCGCAACATCACCAGCGACGAGCGTGCAGGCATTGCGGTCGACGAGATTGCCGACCCGCGCCCGTTTGCCGAGATCATGCGCCAGTGGAGCACCCTGCACCCCGAGTTCGCGTTTTTGCCGCGCAAGTTCAAGATCGCCATCACCGGCGCGCTGGAAGACCGCGCAGCCACCTATTGGCATGACGTCGGCCTGCACCTGATCAAAAACGACGCACAAGAGCTGGGCTTTCGGGTGCTGGTGGGCGGCGGCATGGGCCGCACCCCGGTCATCGGCACGCAGGTGCGCGACTTCCTGCCCTGGAATCAATTGCTCAATTTCCTGGAAGCCATAGTGCGGGTTTACAACCGCTGGGGTCGGCGCGACAACATTTACAAAGCCCGCATCAAGATTCTGGTGAAGGCCGAGGGTGCACGCTTCACCGACGAAGTCGAGGCCGAATACCAGCAGATTTTGACCTTGGATGGCGCGCCGCACACCATCACACAGGCTGAGCTGGACCGTGTCTCGGCATCCTTCGTGCCGCCGAATTTGATTTGCAACCGGAAGAATGGCGAGCAGAAAATAGCCAACATCTTGCGTGCGGCCGCAGAAGACGACGTGGAGTTTGGCCGCTGGCTGACGCAAAACGTGACCGCGCACAAAAACCCGGATCTGCGCGCAGTGACGCTGTCATTCAAGCGCCTGGGCTATGCGCCGGGTGACGCCACCGCCAGCCAGTTGGAGGGCGCCGCCGACTTGGCCGACGAATTCTCGGCCGGTGAAGTTCGCGTCACCCACGACCAAAACCTGGTGCTGCCCTGGGTGCGCTGCGACCAGTTGCCCGAGCTGTGGCGCGCGGCCCGCAAGCTGGGTTTTGCCAAACCCAACATTCGCCTGCTGACCGACATGATCGCCTGCCCCGGTGGCGATTTCTGCTCGCTGGCCAATGCCCGTTCGCTGCCGATTGCGCAGGCGATCACCGAGCGTTTTCAGGACATGGACGAGCTGCACGACCTGGGCGAGATTGACCTGCACATCAGCGGCTGCATCAACTCCTGCGGCCACCACCACAGCGGGCATATCGGCATTTTGGGCGTCGACAAAGACGGCAAAGAGTGGTACCAGGTGTCGCTCGGTGGCTCCGATGGCTCCACGTTGAGCGGCGCGTCGGTCGCTGGCAAAGTGGTTGGCCCGTCGTTCGCCGCGGAGGAGATGGCCGACGTGATCGAAGCCGTACTGGACACCTATCGCACGGTGCGAACCAGCGCCAATGCCAAAGCCGAAACTTTCATTGACACGCTGCGGCGCGTAGGAGCCGAGCCTTTCAAGCTGGCGGCCAACGGCGCACGCGTCAGCACCAGTCGCGCAGCCCATGCGGCGCCAGTGGCTCAAACCGAGTTGGCCTGATCATGCAAGCAACGCCACACATTACTATGAATAATATAGCTATAACTCAAATAAATACGAGAGCTAGAGACCTAAATGACCAAGTTTTAGGCGAAATTGACGCGGCTGGCGCTGCAAACGGCATAATTGATATCGCCGGTGATATCGACCCAAGAACTTTGAACCTGGACGGCGTGAAGCGCATCAACCTGCATTTTCCCAAATTTACCGATGGCCGCGCTTACAGCCAGGCGTTTTTACTGCGCAGGCGTCTGAATTTCAAGGGCGAGATCCGCGCCAACGGCGACGTGTTGATTGACCAACTGGTGCAAATGCAGCGCAGCGGTTTTGACGCCGCCGTGCTGCGCGCCGACCAGGACCTGGCCCACGCACAGCGACAGTTTGAGCGCTTCAGCACGTTTTACCAGGGCGACGCGGTCAAGCCCACCCCACGCTTTCAGGTGTTGGCATGACGTGGCAGGCAGTGTCACGCTTGCGGTCCGACAGGAACAAGACAGCGTCTGCAGCGATTGCCCTGAACGCCCGCGCATCCGCCGAGTTCGACGCGAAAGTCACGCTGTCCCGCGCCTTGTTGGTGCAAGCTGCCACCGAATTCAAACCGGCTTCTATGGGCGCCCCGGCACTGATTACCCAAGCCAGCAGCCTGGGCGCCGAGGACATGGTGGTCAGCCACCTGATCAGCAGCCTGGGCCTGGACATTGAGATTTTCGTGCTCGACACCGGCATGCTGCACGATGAAACGCTGACGCTGTTGAACCAGCTTAAAGCCAGTTCGCGGACACCGGTGCAGGTCTATACGCCGTCGCGCGAAGCCGTCGTGAAATTCGTCAAGCGCGAGGGCAAAGACCCGATGTACCGCAGCATTGAACTGCGCAAGGCCTGCTGCAACATCCGCAAGATGGAACCGCTGGAGCGCGCCTTGGGCGGCAAAAAGGCCTGGATCACCGGGCTGCGGCGCGAGCAGTCGGGCGCTCGCGCTGAGGTTCCGCTAAGAGACGAATCCGATTCGCGCCGCATCAAATTCAACCCGCTTGCCGACTGGTCCTGGGGCGACGTCTGGTACTACATCGGCCTGCACGAGATCGCCTACAACCCGTTGCACGACCAGTTTTACCCCAGCATTGGCTGCGCGCCTTGCACCCGCGCCATCAGCCAGGGCGAGGACTTCCGCGCCGGGCGCTGGTGGTGGGAGGACGAGGCCGCCAAGGAATGTGGCCTTCACGCCAAAGACCAATCACCATTGAAGGCGGACTTGAAATTGAAATCGGCTGAGGAGGCCATCCCATGAATGCCAGAATGACACCTGAACTGTTGCAGCCTGAGCCACTGGCCACCCTGAGCAATCACCACCTGGACGCGCTGGAGGAAGAAACCATCTTCATCCTGCGCGAAGTGGCCGCCACGTTTGAACGCCCTGCCCTGCTGTTCTCGGGCGGCAAGGATTCGTTGGTGTTGTTGAAATGCGCAGAAAAAGCGTTCGGCGCGGGACGCATCCCCTACCCGCTGCTGATGATCGACACCGGCCACAACTTCCATGAGGTTACCGATTTCCGCGACCTGCGCGCCCTGGAGCTGGGTGCCAAACTGATCGTGCGCAAGGTCGAGGATTCAATGAAACGTGGCACCGTGCGCCTGGCGCATCCGGGCGAATCGCGCAATGTGCACCAATCGGTCACCCTGCTGGAAGCGATTGAAGAATTTCGATTTGATGCGCTGATCGGCGGTGCGCGCCGTGACGAGGAAAAGGCCCGCGCCAAGGAGCGCATCTTCTCGCACCGGGACAGCTTTGGACAATGGCAGCCCAAGGACCAACGCCCCGAGTTGTGGACGTTGTTCAACACCCGGCTGCAACCTGGCGAACACTTTCGCGTGTTTCCGATTTCAAACTGGACCGAGCTTGACGTGTGGCAGTACATTGACCGTGAGCGCATTGCCCTGCCGTCGCTTTATTACTCGCACCAACGCGAGGTGGTTGAGCGCAAGGGCCTGCTGGTGCCGGTGACGCCACTTACGCCGTTGCGGGCAGGCGAGCGGGCTGAAATGCGCGACGTGCGCTTTCGCACCGTGGGTGACATCACCTGCACCTGCCCCGTGCCCAGCCTTGCCAGCGGCGCTGCTGAAATCGTCATCGAAACGCTGGCAGCCGATGTCAGCGAGCGCGGCGCAACGCGCATGGACGACAAAACCTCCGAGGCTTCGATGGAGAAGCGCAAGAAAGACGGGTATTTTTAATGACGACAGTTACTCAAAACCTGGCACGCGATCAATCGAACGCTTGTGCCCATCAAATCGACACCCAGTCCGCGCTGAAATTCATCACCTGCGGCTCGGTGGACGATGGCAAAAGCACGTTGATTGGCCGTTTGCTGGTCGACAGCAAGGCCGTGCTGCAAGACCACCTGGCAGGGGTTCAGCGCCAGGGCGAAACCGACTTGGCGCTGTTGACAGACGGCTTGACGGCCGAGCGCGAACAGGGCATCACCCTTGACGTGGCTTATCGCTACTTCGCCACCGAGTCGCGCAAATTCATCATCGGTGATGCGCCTGGGCACGAGCAGTACACCCGCAACATGGTCACCGCGGCCAGCAGTGCCGATGCCGCAGTGGTGCTGGTCGATGCCACCAAGCTCAACTGGGAGAACCCGAAACTCGCCTTGCTGGTGCAAACGCGCCGTCACTCGCTTTTGGTCAACCTGCTTCGCGTGCCGAGCATCGTTTTTGCCGTGAACAAGCTCGATGCGGTAGCGATGCCGGCTTTGGCGTTCCAGAACATCAGCGCAGCCCTGCGTACATTTGCAAAAGCCGCGCAAATTGGCATTCAAGCAATCGTTCCCGTGTCGGCACTCAAAGGCTGGAACGTGGTGGACCGCTGCGGCGAAGGCCTGGCGGCGCAAAACCAGGGCTGGTGCGGCTACAACGGCCCAAGCCTGCTCGACATCCTGTCGCACTTGCCAACCATTCAGCCTGAAACCGGGCTGCCTTTTTCGTTCCCGGTGCAATGGGTCGAGAAATTTTCAAGCTCCAGCGACACAAGCCAGGGCCGCCGGATATTCTGGGGCCGCGTTGCGACGGGTGGTGTGCATGTGGGGCAGGAAATCTCGATTCTGCCCAGCGGCCAAACCGCCAAAGTCGCGCAGGTGCTGAACCACGTTCGCGCGCCAACTTCCGTTCAGGCGGGGCACAGCGCCGGCATTGTGCTGGACCGGGAAGTGGATGTGTCGCGCGGTGACTGGCTATTGGGGCATAGGGTCGCGCCAACCGCTTCGGATGCGGCGGCGGCCGACCCATTCACGCAAAGCCGTGAGTTAAACACCACCATCGCCTGGATGGACGACGAGCCGCTGGTGGCGGGCCGTGTCTATTGGGCACTTCACGGCCATCGCTGGGTCAAGGCGAAGGTCAAGCGCATCGTTCACAAGCTGAACATCAACTCGTTGGCCGAGGAAGACGCCACCGAGCTTGGCGCCAACGCCATCGGCCACGTCGAACTGACCCTGCAGGAGCCGTTGGCGACGCTGCCCTATAGCGAATCGCGCGTGCTGGGGTCAATGGTGCTGGTGGACACCGCGTCACACAAGACCGCTGGTGCAGTTCTGGTTCGTTGAGGGCACTTGTCAGTCGCCCGTCCCCGCGTCCGCGCCCGCAAGCGTGGGTAAACGGCGCTGACGGGAAGCCTTGGAAACCCCATAAAATCGGATGTTTTCATCTCACTTTCCCGAAAATCAAAAATGACCCACACCGTCACTGAAGCCTGCATCAAATGCAAATACACCGATTGCGTGGACGTCTGCCCTGTGGACTGTTTCCGCGAAGGGCCGAACTTCTTGACCATCGATCCCGATGAATGCATCGATTGCGCGGTTTGCATCCCCGAGTGCCCGGTGAATGCCATTTATGCTGAAGAAGATGTACCGGCTGACCAGCAGCACATGACCAAGCTCAATGCAGAGCTTGCCAAGCTGTCAGGCTGGAAGACCATTACCAAACGTAAAACGCCGTCGGCTGACGCCGACGACTGGAAAGACAAAACCGGCAAGCTGCCGCTGTTGGAACGCTGATCGCCATGGAAAACAATCAAATCGAGACCGATGCGGTCATCATCGGCGCGGGCCCGGTGGGCCTGTTCCAGGTGTTCGAGTTGGGCTTGCTGGAAATCAAGGCGCATGTGATCGACCTGCTGCCCTACCCCGGCGGGCAATGCATCGAGCTGTACCCGGACAAGCCGATTTACGACATTCCGGCAGTTCCGGTTTGCACCGGCAAAGAGTTGACCGACAGTTTGATGAAACAAATTGCGCCCTTTGGTGCCACGTTTCACTACAACCAGGAAGTCAGCAAGATTGAAAAGCAGGCCGATGGGCGCTTTGTGCTGGAAACATCTTCGGGCACCCAGCTCCTGACAAAGACGATTTTTATCGCTGCCGGCATGGGCGCATTTCAGCCGCGCTTGCTCAACCTGGAAGGCATCACCCGGTTTTCAGACGCCGACGACGCCAACTGCCAGGTGTTCTACAAGGTCAAGAACCGGGCCGGTTTCGCCGACAAGGACGTCGTCATTTTGGGCGGTGGCGATTCGGCGCTGGACTGGGCGCTTGACTTCGTGACGGACGGCCCACTGAAAGCCAAAAGCGTGACGCTGGTGCATCGGCGCGACGGCTTTGTTGCTGCGCCCGCAAACGTGGCGAAAATGCGTGCGCTGTGTGACGCCCATCAGATGAAATTCATGGTCGGACAGGTCACGGATTTCGAGGAAAAGGGCGGGCAGATCGCCAACGTCACCATCACAGGCATTGATGACAGCAAAACCAGCGTGCCGCTTGACCGGTTGTTGATATTTTTTGGCCTGTCGCCCAAGCTCGGACCCATCGCCGATTGGGGGCTGGACATTGAGCGGCGCCAGCTCAAGGTCGACACCGAAAAGTTCGCCACCAGCGAGCCGGGCATCTTTGCAGTCGGTGACATCAACACCTATCCGGGCAAGAAGAAGCTGATTTTGAGCGGCTTTCACGAGTGCGCCCTGGCTGCATTTGGCGCGACAGCGATTGTGTTCCCCGACAAAAAGGTCATGTTGCAATACACCACGACATCAACCAAGCTGCACAAGGTGTTGGGCGTAGAGACGCCCGTGTTTGAGCGCTAGGCAAGCAACCGTCGGCGTTGAAATGGTGACGCGGGTTCAGATTTAAGTACAATTCACAGGTGCTCGCAGACGATCAGTTTGCCGGGCACATCCGCTAGGGGTGTTGTTGCAGCAATGCAGCGACTGAGAAAGTCCCTTTGAACCTGATTGAGGTAATCCTCGCGCAGGGAAGCTAGTTGAAAGCGGGGTTTCCCGGTGCAAGCCGTTGGCCCTCCCCCGCAGCAGATGATGCCGACCTGCCACTTTTTTGCATGGAGCGTGCTGGTGGCAACTACAAATTCTTCCTCCCAACTCACGGGCAACCTGGCCCTGATGCCGGTTTCAAACCATGACCGCGTGTTCGGCTGGTCCCAGCATGCGGCGCTCTGGTTCAGCCTGGGCGTCGGTCTTCTGGTGATGCAAATTGGCGCTTACCTGGTGCCCGCAGTGGGTACGCGCGACGCCGCCATCGCTATTGTGCTGGGCTCGTTGATTGGCGCAGGACTGCTGGCCTGGACCGCCAAACTGGGTTGCGACTCCGGCCTGACCAGCGCCGGGCTGATGCACGCCACCTACGGCAGCGCCTTTGCAAAACTGCCAGTGCTTCTGAATATTGTGCAGCTGATCGGCTGGACCACATTCGAGCTGGTTGTGATGCGCGATGGCACCGCCGCCATTGGCAAGCAGTCGTTCGGGCTGGACTTGAGCGGCTTTGGCGGCATGGTCGCCACCACCGCCATTTGGGGTGGCGTGCTGTGTGCGCTGATTGCCGCGTCGATGCTGACCACGGTGCGCAAACTGATTGGCCGGTTTGCCCTGCCTCTGGTGATTGCCTCGCTGCTCTGGCTCACCTGGCAGTTTGGGGGACAAATCGCAGCCAAGGGATTTGACGCCTTTTGGACACGCCCTGGAAACGGCAGCATGGGTTTGTTTTCAGCGATGGACCTGGTGATTGCAATGCCGGTGTCCTGGCTCCCGCTGATTGCAGACTACGCCCGCCACGGCAAGAATGGAAAAAGTGCCATGAGCGGCACCTGGCTGGGCTATGCGCTGGCCAATATCTGGTGCTATGCGTTGGGCGTGATGGTGGTGAGCGTGGCCACGCCAGGCACCGACTTGGTCACTGCACTGCTGCTGGCGCAAGGCGGGCTGATTGCACTAGGTTTGATCCTGTTTGATGAAATCGACAATGCCTACGGTGATGCTTACTCAGGGGCCGTGTCCAGCCACAGCTTGCTGCCGAACTGGAGCATTCGGCAGTGGGGGCTGCTGATAGTCGTTGCCTGCACCGTGCTGGCGCTGTTCCTGCCGATGCACAGCCTGGAGCCATTCCTGTTGATGTTGAGCTCGGTCTTTGTGCCTTTGTATGGCGTGATTTTGGGCCGTTGGAGTTTGAATGCAACTTCGGTCAACACGACTCAAAAAAGCGTTGACGTGACTGCCGCTGCACTGTGGATTGCAGGCATCGTGCTCTACCATGTCATGGCCAAATGGGCACCGCAATGGGGTGCCGCCCTGCCAACGCTGGCATTCACTTTTGTGCTGGCGTGGCTGACGCGGCCCCAGTCGGCCCGCGCCCTACAGGCGGTGTAAATACTCAATCGACTGGCAGTAACTTCATGGCGACAGGTGCATGACCATGGTTCAGGGGCCCATGTCCGTGGCCAGTTTGCACACTGGCACCCGAGGCGATGGCCTGCAAAATATAGGCACGCGCCTGGGTGACCGACCCGGGCAATTCAGCGCCCAGCGCCAAACAGCAGGCAATCGCCGAAGACAGTGTGCAACCCGTGCCATGCACATTGCGGCTGTCAATCCGATCCGATTGCAAACGCAGCAGCGATTGTCCCGGCTGGGCCAGTACATCGACCACCCGTGTGCCTTCAAGATGCCCGCCCTTGAGCAACACAGCCCTTGCGCCCAGCGCGAGCAGGTCGTGTGCCGCCTGGTCAAGCGCTGTCACACTGCCAATTGGATGCCCCAGCAGCAGGGCCGCTTCATCCAGATTGGGTGTGACGACCAAGGCGCGCCCAAACAGTTCACGCACCAGCACTTTGACGGTGTCCTGTCCGACCAAAGTGTCACCGCTTGTCGTGACCATCACTGGGTCCAGCACCACGTTCTGGATGCGGTAATGGTCAATCGCCCAGGCCACCACCTCAACGACTTCGGCCGAATGCAACATGCCGATCTTGACCGCGTCCACCCCGATATCGTCCAGCACGGCTTGCAGTTGTGCCTTCAATATGCCGGGTGGCACACCATGAATGGCGGTGACGCCCAAGGTGTTTTGCGCGGTGATCGCAGTGATCGCGGTCATGCCATAGCATCCCAGCGCAGACATGGTTTTGAGGTCTGCCTGAATGCCCGCGCCACCGCCGCTGTCCGACCCGGCGATGGTCAGCACGCGCGGGTAGCGTACACGCGCCGCCTGGAACGCTGAAGATGAAGATGCTGATAACAAAGCCGGTTTTTCCATGTTGAAAATTATCGGTGCAATCCGTGGCTGATTCCAAAGCCAGGTCGGTGAGCATCGTGCTGGGTGCGGGCCTGATGGGTCGACTGTTGGCCTTGGAGTTGGCACGGGCCGGTCATTCAGTCGTGATCTACGAAGCCGGCGGCCCCGATGCCCAAGGTTCCGCTGCCAGGGTTGCTGCGGCCATGTTGGCACCGCTGGCGGAATCCGCTGTGACCGAAGCCAGCGTAGTGCGCATGGGGCATTACGGGCTGACGCGTTGGCCGCAGCTTTTGGCGCACCTGGCGCTGCCCGTCTTTTTTCAGCAAACTGGCACGCTGGTGGTGTGGCACCGCCAGGACGCGCCAGAGGCCGCCCGGTTCGCCCGCCAGCTTGACGCCACGCGAGTGCGGGTGCCCGAGCTGCCCCTCGCAGAAACATTGAGCGCGACAGAAATCGCGGCGCTGGAACCTGCCCTGGCGCAGCGATTCAGCCAAGGTTACTTCCTGCCCGAAGAAGGCCAGCTTGACAACCGCCAGTTGCTCGACGCGCTGTTGCACCAGTTGCACCTGCAATGCGTTGAAATGCACTGGAACAGCCCTCGCAATTTGGCTGATTTTTCGTCCGGTCATGGCAGTCAGCCTGACTGGCTGTTTGACTGCCGGGGTTTGGGTGCCCGGCCTGACTGGTCTGATTTGCGGGCGGTTCGTGGCGAAGTCATCCGCCTGCACGCGCCCGAGGTTCACCTGAACCGACCGGTTCGCCTGATGCATCCGCGCTACCCGCTCTACATCGCCCCCAAGCCAGATCATGTTTTTGTAGTCGGTGCCACCGAAATCGAATCCAGCGACCTGTCGCCCGCCAGTGTGCGGTCGTCTCTAGAATTGCTGAGCGCTGCCTACGCAGTTCACAGCGGTTTCGCCGAAGCCCGCATTCTGGAAATTGCAGCCCAATGCCGCCCGACCCTCCCCGACAACTTGCCCGCCATTCGCAACCTGGGAGCCCGCACGCTGCAAATCAACGGCTTGTACCGGCACGGATTTTTGGTGGCACCGGCGCTTTTGGATGTGGTGATGCAATGGGTTCAAACCGCGGCTTCGCCACTGGCAGTGCGGTTTGCCCTGGACCTGGACTGCCCATGAAAATCATCATCAACAAACTGGACCATGACCTGCAGCAAGGTGCAACGTTGGCGGACGCAGTGGAAGTTTTGAAGCTTGCACCGCCCTTCGCCGCCGCCGTTAACATGCAGTTTGTGCCCAAAAGCCGTTATGCATTGACCGAGCTAAAAGCCGACGACGATGTTGAAATCATTCGCCCGGTGACCGGTGGCTGAACCAATCGCCAATACAGGCACCCGATGAATCCCAACACTGCAAGCATGATCGAATCCTCCGCGCCCCAGGATGACCCACTGGTCCTTTATGGCCAGTCATTCAACAGCCGCCTGTTGCTGGGCACCTCCCGCTATCCGTCACCCAGCGTTCTGGAAGCAGCCGTCAAGGCCTCAAAACCGGCCATGCTGACTGTTTCTTTGCGTCGACAAAACCTTTCTCCGGAGTCTGCCCGCGCCACAGACAACAGCTTTTGGGACATGCTGCGCCAGTTGGGCGTGCCGGTTTTGCCCAATACGGCGGGCTGCCACAGCGTGCAGGAGGTCATCACCACGGCGCAGATGGCGCGCGAAGTGTTTGAAACACCCTGGATCAAGCTTGAACTGATTGGCGACGACTACACCCTGCAACCCGATACCCTGAATCTGGTGGAAGCCAGCAGTCGCCTGATAAAGGACGGTTTCAAGGTTTTGCCCTATTGCACGGAAGACCTGGTGCTTTGCCAGCGCCTGGTGGACGTCGGCTGCGAAGCGGTCATGCCCTGGGCGGCACCCATTGGCACTGGCAAAGGTCCTGTCAACCCTTATGCCATGCGCATGCTGCGCGAACGCCTGACGGTGCCCATGATCGTGGACGCAGGCTTGGGGCTGCCGTCGCACGCCTGCCAGGTGATGGAATGGGGTTTTGACGCCGTGCTGCTCAACACCGCCGTTGCGTTGGCGCAAGACCCGGTCACCATGGCAGGCGCATTTGCCCGCGCCACACAAGCCGGACGGGATGCTTTTCGCGCGGGCGCCATGGCAGAGCAGCAGTCCGCTCAAGCCAGCACGCCGGTATTGGGCACACCCTTCTGGCACCAGGCATGAATTTACCAGCGCATGGCGAGATGGTGCAGGCAATTGTCAACGCCCATGGCAAGTTGAAACTTCCCGCGCAGCCGGGTCCGGATTTAGTGATTGACCACACAGAGCCGGTTTACCGCGCCGTAAAGCAGGCCTGTTTGGCGCTGGGTTTTATCGAAATGGATGCACAGTGCGTCGCAACGGCTTGGCAAGCCCTATCTGCCCGGGTCGGCAGATTTGACCCCCTGGCCTGGCCCGATGACCCGGCCGATTTCGGAATGGTGCCCTGGCCCAGAAAAAATGCGTTTACAAGTTGCCCCAAGCAACTGGGTCTGTACGCGGTGCTGCCCGATGCAGCCTGGGTCGCGCGTATGGCCCTGGCCGGCGTGCCGACCGTGCAACTGCGCTTCAAATCCGATGACCCCAAGGCAATCAAGCGCGAAACGCTTGCCGCTGTTCAAGCCGTGCGCGGCACCCCGGCGCTGTTGTTCATCAACGACCACTGGCAGGCTGCCATTGACGCCGGTGCCTATGGCGTTCACCTGGGCCAGGAAGACATGCAAGCCGCCAACCTGGCCACCATTCGCGAGGCCGGTTTGCGCCTGGGCCTGAGCAGCCACGGCTATGCTGAAATGTTAAAAGCCGACGCCTTCAGCCCCAGTTACATTGCGATAGGTGCGGTTTACGCCACCACCTTGAAGCGTATGGTCACCCCGCCGCAAGGCCCTGGGCGCCTGTACACCTATGCACGGCTCATGCGCAACTACCCGCTGGTTGGGATTGGCGGCATTGATGAATCCAATATCACCGACGTTCTGCAAAGCGGTGTCGGCTCGGTTGCTGTCGTCCGCGCGCTGGTTGCGGCTGAACAACCTGAGGCCCAAGCTTCGGCGTTGATGCGCCAAATAGCCGCAAGCCAAAATGGAGCGGCCAGCCAAAAAGCAAGCTGAAAACCACGCTATAATTTAAGGCTTATTCCTCGATAGCTCAGTTGGTAGAGCGCCGGACTGTTAATCCGTAGGTCCCTGGTTCGAGCCCAGGTCGAGGAGCCAAGTTTTCAGCTAAGTCATTGATTTAGTTCTTGATTTGTCAGCGTCATTCTCAGACTCCGCTAGTCCGCCGGTTTTCGGCACTAACTGGAGAAAAGAAATGACCACTTTGACACGACAGCGCGAAGAAGCGACTCCCGGCGCAACTTCGCAAAGCATGACGCAACGCCTCAAAGGGCTTGCGGCAAGACCTCAGGCACTCACGGTGCGTGAGGTCATTGACCGATACATGGCCCAATACGCGGGCCGTGACGTGACACGCAGCCAGCGGCTTTCCGCCTGGCTGGTGATGCTCGGGGATTTCACACTCGAACAAGTTGACTCTGACCTGGTGCATGCTGGCCGCGCCGAACTTGCCACCAAGCCGCCTTTGGTGTTCGTCGGTATGGATCACCTGGGACAGCATATTTTCAAAATCAAGGGGCGTGCGAAGGTCAAAACCGGGGCGACACTCAACCGCTACATGGTGGCCCTCGCGGCGGTGTTCACGTGGGCCGTAGAACAGCGTTTGACACCCAAGGCCTGGGTACACCCTTGCCGTGGCATCAAACGCCTGCCAGAGTCCGATGGGCGCGTGCGCTTCCTGGACGCTGGCGAGCGCACCCGGCTGTTCGAAGCGGTTCGCGCATCCCAGTACCCGCGTCTGCACGCCATGACCCTGATGGCCATGAAAACCGGGGCGCGAAGGGGTGAGCTGCTGGCCTTGACCTGGCGCGATATTGACCTGAAAACTGGCATTGCCAGCCTGGGCAAAACCAAAAACGGCGACCGGCGCACCTTGGTGCTGTTGCCCGACGTCATCGAAGCCCTAACGCCCTTCAAATCATCTGACCTGGACAGGTTCGTATTCGGCAGCGTGCGCTCGAAGTACCAAATGCCCACCAGCATCGATTCCGCCTGGCGCGATGCCGTGGAACGCGCCAAGATCAAGAACTTCAAGTTCCACGACCTGCGCCATTGCTGCGCCTCCTACATGGCCCAGGCGGGCATCCCCTTGAACGTCATCGCTGAAGTTTTGGGGCACCGCAAACTGGACATGACACGCCGCTATTCACACCTCACCACCCAAACCAAGGCCAGCGCGATGCTGTCCGCACTCGGAGAAATCAAATGACTGACGCAATTGACACCTACCAAATCAACAAGCTACCGGCCGATCTGGCAGCAATGGCATGCGAATTCTCCGAAACTGTGGAATCTGCGGGCCAACTGCCGCCGACGTATGTGCCCCTGAGAATTCTTACCTCCCTCAAAACTATCCTGGGCGCCGGCGTTGACCTTGAAGAGATCATTGACGCGGCCAAGGATGCTCTGCCCAACGATACAGACGCCGCGCGCCCAGACGCTGTGCTCAATGGGGCGCTGGCCTTGAATCAGAAACAATCGAAACGCATTTACGATTTGGTTGGATTGGTGCTGTGGTACATGAAGCAGCACACTCCCAAGGCAGCAGTGAACCGAACCCCACCGTCACCCGAAGCCCGAGCTGAAGAAAAAGACGCTTCAGAGCAGCACTTTGAACCCAGCAAATTCAACCTGAAATTTGCCTTTCGCATGATGTCGGAGGAGCAAGATCGATGCGCTGCATTGGCCCACTCGCTGGTTGTCCAACTGCAACCCAACGACCCTGAAAATCCCACTGATCATGACGCCCTGACGGCCTGGCGCTTGGCAGAAGTGCTTCACGATAAATTGTCTTCAAGCGAGGTCAGTGAGAGCGTCAGGAAGCTGCTGCTAGGCGAGGAGCCCAGCGCTGCATTGATGGCTTGATAATCCAGTTGCCACGCCTAGCCTGCGGCTGATCCCCAAGGGCGAAAAGACGGACACCTTCACCGTCCTGGCGTTGGCACTTTGTGAAGGCAGCACCTTGAAGGGGTGATGATGCACAGCTCGCACGAATTGGCGGCGCATGAAGTCAAATGGCAGGAATTGGACGCGCTGTGCGTCAAACTGGAGCTTTCATCAGAGGCGAGATACGCGGTGGAAAAAGCCGTCAACGTTCTGACAGATTTTCAAAATAACAGAGACCAATTTCGGTCTGGCCCAGAACAGCGCAAGGAGCTTGATACGTTGCGTGAGCAGGTCGCGGCACTTCAAGAAACGTTGTGCAGCATGGAGGCACGCAATCTGTGGCGCATGCAATACGCTTTGGGGGATCTGGGCTTTCCGGGGTCTCTGATGAATCCCAATTCAGGGGTGCAGTTGAGAGTAGAAAACTTCCGCCCCGCTATGGCCGGTATGTTGGGCATCATGGCCGAAGCGATTGATATCAGCAGCAAAAAAATCCCATCAAAAACATTGCGAGAAGGACGTACCTCGCTCACGTATTTTTACGCCCTGGCGGTCTCAAACTTGGCATTCACGGTCTGTACCAAGTTAGGCGAACTCACGTTACGCCGTAACGGCAAATTT